>WFQY01000258.1 GCA_015486815.1 Phycisphaerae bacterium
ATATAATATAATAATTCACAGGAATAAAGTAAGTTTTTTTATAAAATAGGCCTGGAGGTCTGAATCTATGAAACGAACAATGTTATATGTCTCGGCAAGCGTATTGCTGATATCGACAATTGCCTTCGGCGGTAAAGCTAAAAAAGGCAATAACTCCTTTCCGCTGCTTCAGGAAAATACCATTAATACGATTATTGACGTAACCGCTCGGTCGGTTGCCCGAAGATACGATCTGAATCCCGACCAAGCTCAAATAGCAAGAGAAATGATCGAGCGAAATTCGTGGAACTTCATCAACGAACATTACGATACGCTGCTTGAAGTGATGCCCAAATTATACGAATTTCGTATGAAGGCATCGGAAGGTGAAGATCCGACACCTGCGGAAGTACAAGCGGTTGCCCAAAAGCTATATCCGTTAATCGTCGAAGCCCGCAATCTTATCGTCTCACAAAATGAAAAATTTGATCAATATCTCAACGATAAGCAGAAGGTCAAACATCAACGGGATATTGCCAAAATGAAGAAGGACTTCGCTCGAATAGAGAAAAAATTCAAGAGGTGGAAAGAGGGAGGCTATCGGCCAGGCGAGTTTGCAAAACGCAGACACAGAAGAAGACGAATGCGAAATATCAACAAGCCAAAAACGCAAAAGACTCTCGATCCGACGATGTTTGATTTCTGGGAAATGTACGTAAAGACATTTATAGAAGCATTTCAGCTTGATCAGGGACAGGTTACTCTTGCATATTCGGTGCTCAATGATATGAAAACCAGAGCTAATGCTTATCGTCAAGACCATGCGAGAGAATTTCAGGAAGTTCAGCAGGCTATAGAAAGATTGTCAAAGGCTAATACTACTCAGCCTGATAAAAAACGCAGGGAAGAATTAGCTAAATATAAAAAGAAACTAGCAAAGCTCAATCAGCCACTACTCGATATGTTCGAGGAATTAAAACAACGTCTTATGGATATTCCGACAGATGTTCAACGGAAATCAGCTCAGCAACTGTTAAGCACAAAGGATAAGCAAGACAAGACAGGTAAATAACTTTACTCGAAGGTCTATATTTTGGAACTGCTCGTGTTATTCAACGCAAACAACGTTGAATTTATTCTTCGTCAGCATAAACACATTCGCCCGCAATAAAAGTTCGTTTAACATTTAACTTTTCATCGAGCAAGATTAAATCCGCATCATAGTTCAAATCTATTTTTCCTTTCGTATCGTCGATTTTAAGTACCCTCGCAGGATTAGCGGAAGCTAATCGTATTGCTTGGGGGATATCAAGGCGTAGAAATTTTATCGCATTTCTGACAGCTAAATCCAGCGTTAATCCGCTGCCTGCAAGTGCACCGGGATATTGCGAATCTTCGGTAAATCTTGCAGGCCCACCTTTATATTTGAATTCGACTGTCTCTTTTCCGAATTTATATCTGCCAGGCTCCGAGCCTGCTCCGATATTCGCATCGGTAATAAGGCAGACATTATCAAATCCCTTACAGCAAAGCGCCATCTTAACAACGATAGGGGCAACATGTTCGCCATCGAGAATGAAATCGACGCTTACTCGTTGATCAGCTAATACCGCTTCAACGACGCCAGCTGGCCTGACTCCCGGGTCGGTTTGCGCAGGAGGATAAAACACATCGTAAAAATGTGTTGCGTGTCGGGCGCCAGCTTCAATGGCAGCTTGCGTCTGCTTTACATCCGCCTGCGTATGCGTAATGAAAACGGGCGTACCATCAGCTGACATAATTTTTATGAGCTCCGTGATGCCTGCAAATTCCGGCGAGATACTGAAAACGACTTGATCAGGACGCGACGCTTCTATCAATGCCCTTACACGCTCGGGGTCAGCATCACCGAGAGCTTCGGGCGGAAGTGCACCGGTAATGCTCAAAAAAGGCCCTTCAAGATGGAAACCTAAAATCTGTGTTCCCTGCGATTTGACTTTAGAGAGCGAAGACAAAAACTCGGCATCTTCGCCCTTAGACCTCGGGCATACAGTCGGTAGAAAACTCGTTACTCCGTATCGTGGTAAAAGATTGCACAAACCAGCTAAATCGTCAGCTCCGTTATCTATCAAAAATTTCCCCGTTCCGTGAATATGCAAATCGATAAACCCCGGTGCAAGATATAAACCCTTAGCGTCGATTATTTGATCCGCTTCGGCACTATCGCTATCGATAATATCCGCGATTTTACCATTCCGTATTATCAGCGTCTGGTTTTCAGCGATACTATCGGGAAACACTATATTGGCATGTATGATAGCTGACGTTTTCAACTTTTCCCTTTTCCTTCGATTATCTTCATCTGCTCTTTTAGATGCTCTTGTATCATCGTCTCAACACACATAAAAAAGTTCAACACGCATTGCATCTTTAGCTTATAATATACTTGTGTGCCTCGCTTTTCCGATTCGATAATTCCCGCTGACTTTAATATCGAAAGATGCTTCGAGATGGTTGACATATCATCGCCTATCATCTCGGTCAATTCACATACGCATTTTGACTCTTTCGCCAACTCATCTACAATGAAAAGCCTCGTCGGATGTGCCAACGCCTTTATCAGCTCAGCTCGCATTTGATATTTTATTTTGAGTTTGGAATCCATAATTTGCCTTATTTGCCAAATATGACAACTATTCTATAGCAATATCTCAAAATTGTCAAATATGAGGAGTTATTTTTGCAAAATTCAACTCGAAACATTAACCCTGCGTAACGCCAGCTGCTATATCCGCTTGATATTGCGTTTCGAGAATCTCAGCTTTCAGCCGACGATTGACAGCGTGAATATTCAATACGCCAACCAATTTGTCGTCCTGCTCCGACGCCACCACTGGCAGATAATCGATATCGTGTTGCCTTGCTTTTTCGAACGCCTGTACCAAATCAAGATTCTGAGGTACTTTGTCAACGACAGGCGTCATAATGTCCATCGCCACTAACCACTTGCTAATGTCAGCGTTCGTAAGAACGACCCTTATCCCGTCGATGGTAATAGCACCGATGAGATTTCCCTCATCATCAACGACCGGATAATAAGATGTATTGGTCTGGCCGAAGATTTTTATAATATCCACAACCGGAGTTGCTTTGTGAATAGCTACGTTTTTCTTATCCATAACATCGGCTACTTTGTAAGTTTTTAGCAGGTCTTCTCGGGTGATATTTTTTCCTATTTCGCCCGCTTTTTTGACGCCTATCTTTACAAATATCGGTCCGATAACCGTTACGATAAACGTCGTCATCATTACAATCACAATAACCGTATGGCCCATTTGTCCTTCAAATAGCTGACTTGATATTATAGCTAAACCTATTGCAACGCCTGCCTGACTCAATAAGCATAGCCCGAGATATTTACGCACTGCTTCCGGTGCACCGGAATATTTCGCTCCGATCCAAGCACCGATCGATTTTCCAACCGTTCTGCCGACGACGTAAACTATTATCATTACGATTATCCAGCCGGAAATCTGACTAAGGACAACTTGAGCGCCAGCTAAAACAAAAAATAATACATATATAGGCGGCGCAAATTTTCCCAACAGCACAAAAGCATTTTGACGTCTGCGAGGGACAAGGTTCACAACCGTTACTCCAAGCGTCATCGCTGTGAGGATCAGACTGAACTTTAACGCTATTGACGTGCCAACGACTAT
This sequence comes from Phycisphaerae bacterium, assembly GCA_015486815.1. GTDB lineage: Bacteria > Planctomycetota > Phycisphaerae > JAAYCJ01 > JAAYCJ01 > S014-18. Next base: position 3,678 of record WFQY01000258.1, read on the forward strand.
TAACACCGAACAAAGTACGAGAATGAGAATTTGATCGGATTCTACGGTGCGTTTGACCATAAAACTCAGTAATAGCCCTACCAGCACGCCAAGAATAATCGAGCCTACAATTTCATAGCCAGCCATCAGGATATTCATCCACATAGGCCCGCCAGCTTTACCGAGAAAGGCTGCTGCTATGCTTGCGGCAAAACCGTAAAGGAAAAGCGATAGACCGTCGTCGAGGGCAACTATTGCGAAAATAGTCGATGTCAACGGTCCTCGTGTTTTATATTCCCATAGAACATCAACGGTAGCAGCCGGTGCAGTTGCCGAAGCTATCGCCCCGAGAATAAGCCCCAAACTTATTGAAACGTGAATATCTTTAGTGAAGTACCAAGCGGCAATAGTTGTAAGAAAGGAAACGAATATAAACGCTGCTATTCCTTCGCAAAAAAGAATAATAAAAAATTGTTTGCCGTATTTTTGGAAAAGGTCGCGTTTTAATTCTCCGCCTACCATAAAGCCGATGATACCAAGGGCACACATATTAAACAGAGAAAGCGTTTGTAGGGTATTGTGTCCGATTAGATTCAGACCCGAGCCCCCTATGAACAAGCCTATAACGACATATCCGACCACCTGCGGAATATGAATTTTCTGAAACAGTTTGCCACCGACGGTACCGAAAAATACAGCTAATCCTATCAACAGAGCAAGATTGAGATCCTTGCTTTCCGCTAAGTCGGCTTGTGATAGTTCAGCTATAATCATTTTGAACAATCTTTCCCTGTTAAACGGAAAGATATATTACCTCTTATCTCTCCAATAATTTTACTTTTTCTTCAAATATGCCTGAGCGCGAAGTGGCAGGCTTAATAATTTGATAAAGCCGATCGCATCGGTCGG
>WFQY01000259.1 GCA_015486815.1 Phycisphaerae bacterium
ACATACGCTTACGAAGGCAGCACACATATTCCGTTATTCATTACGCCTCCAGTTCGAGAGTCATACAAACCTAATAGGAAGAGAGCAAATGAAGTTGTAGAGCTTCGCGATATTATGCCAACGATTCTCGAAATAGCGGGGCTCGATATACCCGAGACAGTTGACGGAACGAGTTTGCTAAGCTTAACCGATAAGCCTGCTGACAATTGGCGGAAATATATTCATGGTGAACATTGCGAATGTTACGCACCCGAACAAGCAATGCAATATGTAACTGACGGGAGATATAAATTCGTTTGGCTTCATCGTATTGGTATCGAGCAATTTTTCGACTTACAAAAAGATCCGTCCGAGAGGCATAATTTGATAAACGATTCTTCTTATAAGGATGAAATAGAGCTTTTCAGAGGATACCTTATTGCCGAACTCAGCCAGCGAGACTGGCTTAAGGGTAACAAGCTCGACGAATTACCCGAAACATTGATTTCGCCATACAAAGACAAAAGGCGAAAATAGCTTTGACCTCAGAGATACCATGGATAACAAAAAGGTAATGAAATGACAGCGAGAAAAGTGAAACTTTCGCAAGATGATATGGCTTTTCTTGAGGATATTACAGCTGATGTCGTCGAAGCGTCGCGAGTAAGGCTTTACGAGAAAATAGAAATAATAGGAAATGACGGACAAAAGCACAGTTTTGGGCCTAATACGTCAGACGGTGTTTTAATCAGGCCTGGCGGTAGGGGTTGTTATCCTGCGTTTTGGATTCGGGATTTTGCGATGTCCGTCGAAAGCGGGGCGATAACGCTAAGTGAGCAAAAGCACGCATTACTTTATACCGCACAGAAGCAGCAGGAAGGTGAAATGATAACACGTAGCGGGAGTGTGGTTCCACACGGTGCGATAGCTGACCATATCAGTTTCGAAGGAATACCTATATTTTTTCCCGGTACGATTGATGATTATTTTGGCCAGGGTGGTGCATACGGTAAAATGCCAAGTTATGACGATCACTATTATTTTATCAAGATGGCGTGGCATTACATTCGGGCGAGTGGAGATGTGGATATACTAAATCGCGATGTAAGGGAAAGAAAACTAATCGAGCGGCTGGAGTTGGCGTTTTCGGTTCCACCATCGCGAGAGGGCTCACATCTTGTTTGTTGTGAAGAAGACAATCGTGGCGTTACGTTCGGGTTTTGTGATTCTATTATACATACCGGTGATTTGCTGTTCTGTTCCGTATTGAAATATCGGGCAGCTATTCAGATGAGTGAGCTTCATAATCTTATCGGAAACAAGGAAGCTGCTAAGAAATATGAGGCAATCGCTTTGTCTATAAAGGAAAACATTCCTAACACTTTCGGTGGTTCGGGCGGGGGGTTGTTACGTGCAAGCACGGGTATAAGCTCTCAGCCTGATGTATGGGGTTCTGCGTTCGCTGTCTATGTCGGCATGATAGAAGGAGAAGACGCCAGAATAATCGGAGAGACGTTAGCGAGAGCTTATACCGACGGCACGCTGTCTTATCGCGGAAATATCAGGCACGTGCTTACAAGTGATGATTTCAGCGAAGAGACAGCTTGGGAACGTACGGTCGGTACGAAGCCGTATCCGAAAAATCGCTATCAGAACGGCGCTTATTGGGGCACGCCTGTCGGATGGGTTTGTTATGCGATTGCTCAGGTAGATGAGTCTCTTGCGATTCGGTTAGCTGGGGAATATATTTCGGAACTCAGAGAGGGTGATTTTCGCAAGGGAGAAGATTTCGGCTCGCCTTGGGAATGTATGCATCCCGATGGGGATTACAAACAGAATCCGGTTTATATGACCAGTGTTACCTGCCCGCTTGGCGCTTTTCGAAAATTGCACTGGTAGCACAAAGTCCGCCTAAGGGGGGCGAAATTACTAAGCGAACGGCAAAGTGGTTTTTAGCAGGCTATTTTATGCTTGCCAATGATTTTAGGGCTTTAACCGCTGGTGCAAAGTTAGGGTCAAATTCGAGTGCTTTTTGGTAATATTTTCTTGCTAATTTTAGTTTTCCCTGACTATGAAGCAGAAGAGCGAGATTGTAGTTCGCCTCCGCTGCGGAGCACGCTACGAGGAAATGATTCAGCGATTGGTTATATTTGCCCTGATGAGCGAGTGCGATCGCTAAGTTAATATGTGCTCGCTGATAATTTCTCTTAAGAACCAGCGCATTTCGCAATTCAGCTTCTGCATCTTTGTATCGATGTTCAAGCAGATAGGTAAAGCCGAGATTATTATGCAAAGAAGCATTCTGAGGATGATTCATAATCGCTTCTTTTAATTTTTCTTCAGCAAGGTCGTAGTTTTTCAGTTTGAGGTAAAGCATAGCTAAACGATTGTAGGCAACGACGCTTGACGGGTCGATTTCGATTGCTTTGAGATATTTTTCGATAGCTCCGTTGTAATTACCCTGACTCTCTAACAGTAGGGCGGCTGCATAGTATGTAGCGGAATTTATTTTCGGATGTGCCTGAGAAGAATCGATTATTTCAACCGGCTGAGCTTTTTCAGCCCATCTGGCATCGCGTTTGTTCTGCAGAGCTTGCTTTTCTTGACTGGCGCAACCTGTGAAAACGACCAAAATTAGCCAAACGGCGGCTATCCATATAATTGCCCGTAACATATCATACCTCTCTTTCTATAGATGATATTTTTATTTTGTTTTGTTTTGGATTCTTGCAAAATGCAATTTCGTAGGGGCGGACCTGCGTATCCGCCCTAATTTTTGGGCAGACACATAGG
>WFQY01000260.1 GCA_015486815.1 Phycisphaerae bacterium
TAGCTTCGTTAACTCTTAAATTTGACGAAATGGTTGTTTCCTCCAATAAACTAACAATAAATCAAAATATATATCGGAAATTTCTGACTGTAATGAAAGGTAAATTTTTGATTTTTTTTCGCTGCTTTCATAGACTTTTGGAATCTATCTCCTGGCTAATCTTTTTGATAAACTCATCGGTCTTTATCTGACCTAACTGTCCTTGTTTTCTCGACCGTACCGACGCTGTTTCGCTTTCCTGTTCTTGTTGACCTACAATAAGCATATATGGTACTTTCGCCATAGTCGCTCGTCTTATCTTAGCTCCTACTTTATCATCTGAGCAGTCAATTTCAACACGAAATCCGTTATCTTTTAATTTTTCCTGTATTTTACGGGCGTAATCGTTAAATTTTTCACTAACCGGCAGGACAACCGCTTGAACCGGTGCAAGCCAAGTCGGAAATGCCCCTGCGTAATGTTCGACAAGTCCACCGACGAAGCGCTCAAGCGAGCCTAATACCGCACGATGCACCATAACAACGGTATGCTCAGCATTATCTTGGCCTATGTATGTGCAGTTGAATCGACGTGGCAGATTCAAATCTACCTGTACGGTTGGCCCCTGCCATTCTCGCCCGAGACTATCAACAAGCATCATCTGAATCTTCGGACCGTAAAATACCCCACCGCCTTCTTCCACTTCATATTCGAGATTTCTACGCTCGAGCACCGTCCGCAGTGCCTCGGTTGACCATTGCCATTCTTCATCGGTGCCGATGCTCTTTTCGGGTCTGGTTGCAAGAGCGATTTTGTACTCATAGCCGAACGTCTTTAGCATATAGTCAATCAAATCGACCGTATCTTCTATCTCGTCTGCCAATTGCTCGACCGTGCAGAATATATGAGCGTCATCCTGAGTAAATCCTCGCACGCGAAGCATACCGTGAAGCGTACCGGTCGGCTCATATCGATATACCGTTCCGAATTCGCAATATCTTATAGGCAGATCGCGATAGCTTCGCGTCTGTGAATTGAAGATATGGATATGCCCGGGGCAGTTCATCGGTTTTACCCTGAAGTTTTGTCCGTCAATATCCATAGGTGAATACATCATCTCGGAATAAGCTTCGAGGTGTCCGGAAATCTGATAAATCTTCTCGTTGGCGATATGTGGCGTATAGACAAGCTGATATCCTCTTTTCGTGTGTTCGTCTATCCAGAATCGTTCTATGGTATGGCGGATTATAGCTCCGTTCGGATGCCAAAGAATAAGTCCCGGACCTATAAGTTCGCTGGTGGAATATATGTCAAGCTGTTTGCCCAATAAACGATGATCACGTTTTTGAGCTTGCTCTATTTTTTCGAGATGCTTTTTGAGATTGTCCTTATCATAGAAAGCAACACCATAGATTCGCGTTAGCATTTTATTATTAGCATCACCGCGCCAATATGCCCCAGCCACCGAAAGCAACTTAAAGGCTTTGATAAAGCCGGTATGTGGCAGATGCGGGCCACGACAAAGGTCGAGAAAATCGCCGTGCCTATATAAACTTACCGTCTGTACGTTTTCCTCTTTGGCAATCTCATCGATGAGTTCTATTTTGTACGTTTGACCGATTTTTTCGAATTCTTCTTTCGCCTGCTCAATCGGCAGCTCGATACGCTCGAAAGTCTGTTTCTGCTGAGCGAGTTTTGTCATTCTCTTTTCTATTTTCGGTAGCTCTTCGGTGCTTATCGGGCGTGGCAGGTCGAAGTCATAATAAAATCCGTATTTGAAATCGTCCATCAAAGCAGGACCTATGGTGTATTTGACCTCATCGCCATAAAGCTGACGTACCGCTTGTGCGAGCAGATGGGACGTACTATGTCTGAGTATTTCGAGCGCATCCCTGTCATCATCGTCAGCCAATACAGCTTCGATCTGGCGGGCTTCGTTTACCGAAGCACCAAGATCGATAAGCTGACCATCGACTCTGGCAGCGATTATGCGCTTCGCAAGTTCCGACAAGTTCGATTCTATAATTTCTCGAATCGTCTTGCCCCGATCATTTTCACCGATAGATATTATTGTATTCACCTTTATTAATCCCGAAAGTAGTAAAACCGGTTGCGATTATACAAAAAAAGTATTATAACGAA
>WFQY01000261.1 GCA_015486815.1 Phycisphaerae bacterium
CCTACTATGCTAACAATATTATTCGTATTTTTTATTTTGAGCTTAGCCTCGTCGGACAAACTACTGCCTAGTGCTGAGGATGCAAATATAACAAAAGACCATCCAAACAATAACATCATTGCTTTACAAAGCATTTCGTTCTCCTTCGAAAATTGGATGCAGATGTAAAAATTCCCCTTCTTCTCCGATGAAGGAGAAGAAGGGTATTTGGATTTATGCTTATTTCCTTCGCACAATCATAGATGCCAATCCTGACATTAACAGAAATGTCATCGTCGCAGGTTCGGGGACAGCAGCTATTGTGTATGTAACATTTTCCGTGGAAGAATCAACCGGATTGCCTACATCCTGATACCAATTATCTCCTGAGCGTTGTGTTTTGAACACTAACTTTACGGTATCGTTAACTCCGAGGTTTCCTATATTCGCAAGCGGGACTTTCATCTCTACCTTCGTTGCATAAACTCCGTCATCCCGCGAACCGCCATTATCTCCCTCTGCTACGCCTGAAAGATCATTAGGTCCACAAATACCGTAAACAAGGGTAAAATCAGGCTGATTTGTTCCTTTGGGGTCATAATGGTCGGTGCCGCCTATACCCTCGGTTTCGATCGCGTACTCCGCACCTATGCCGTGCATTTTACCATTATCACCTACGGACGCGGTATCGGGGTTGTTATCAGCATCGATGTAAACAATCGCATATTCATAGGCACTTGAAGCTCCTAATACACCTGCTTTGAAGTCAAACATAACATAGAGATAGGTATCGTCATTGGCAATCCCGAAACTGCCAATGTCTGCAATATTAGACGTCCATGCTCCCGGGTCATAATTGTCATTCCATTTTGTCGATATGCTCGACCAGTCGCTGAGATTTCCATCGAGCGTAATGGTCGCATAATCCGCATACGCGCCTACTCCCAAAACCAACACCAGTCCCATCACCAACATTTTCTCATACTTTTTCATAGCAATTTCTCCTATAAAAAGAACCACACTTATTCTGTCTCGCAAAACCGCTGTGCGAGCATCCACTCTAAAATTCAATATCCAAACCTACTTTTATCTCTCAAAAATAGGTACCACTTGTTGTACCACATATCATCGCGTTTAAACCATTCGATATGTCCGTCTAAAAATATATAATTTCCACCGCCTAAATGTCTGGCAGCTACAAGATAAATCTGATTCTGATAAAGATTAGGATATCCTTGTGGGCTATTCGGATCGGTGTTGGTGTATATATACCAAGACTGCCAATAATTACTTCCGCCTTCGTCGGAGCCTTTAAGTTCGGGATACAAAGTAGTGTAAATATCTCTTGATTCACCAAGAGGAACTGTTTTTGTAGGTTCCTCAATTTGGTCAATTTTGCTTGCCCATCCCCAATGTCTGTAATTTGGGTTTGACGTATATCCGAATTGTGTATAATTCCAGCCGAAAGAAATAACATTCGTAAGATATTTTCTGGCTCTTGACGGACATCTAACAGGTGTATCCGATTTACCGAGTATATTCGGTGCGGACAGATACGGACTCAATTTTTGTATCCAGATAGGCCAAGTGTCTCCGTCAGGACTCGCAGCTGGTATCAGATAACCATTATAATCATTTGTGTACATCAAAAGCGCTGTTGCGATTTGTTTTGCATTGGCTTGACACTTGATTAACCTTGCTTGCTCTCTTGCCCGTCCGAGAGCAGGCAAGAGAATTGCAACCAAAACCGCAATAATTGCAACCACCACAAGTAACTCTATCAAGGTAAAACCGTGTAAGTCGATTTTTTTGTTTGTTATTTTAATCGTCATTCTTTTTCCTCACAAAGAAGGTGGCGCAGTTGATTCTCCTTCGACAATCTCGAAAGGAAATTTTCTGTAAACCGGCAATGATTCCGAACAAGTTCCCGATACTCTCGAAAGTAGATGTTTCAATGCATCTTTTCTGCACTGACGATGATGAACATCGACAGATGTTATCTTGGGATTAGTAAACTTGCCTATTTCCAATGCGTGCATACCTATAACGGAAATATCGCGGGGAATATCCCATCCTGTATTGCGAAAAGCGGATATTACTCCGACCGCAACTTCATCGACAGCTGTGTATATAGCGGTAGGACGATTAGGATCATTTTTTTTGAACCGTTTTATAAACTCTTTGCCTGTATCATAAGCACTTTTGTAAACGGAAGAATAAATTTCATTAACAGCTAGCGGAATATACCAATTCCCCGCTGGCTCGATACCTGCGTCTGTAAGTGCACTAATCCAGCCTTTTCGTCTGAGTTTTGTATGTGGAAAATTGCTCTCCGAAAAGATAGCAGCTATTCGTTTATGTCCGAGTGTAAGCAGATATTCGACAGCATATCGAACGCAGCCTTCAAGATCAACATAAAATGTATCCGCTTGCGGATAAAGAATATCGACATCGACAATTACAAGTGGATAATTTTCACTAGCGAGCGATTTTATTAGCTCGCTACCGGGCACTGGCTGAAATATAAGCACACCATCGGTATGTCGTTGTCTGAACTGCATAAGGATCTCATCTTGTTTATCCGGACTGTTATGCGTAGCGGAAATATTCAGACAATATCCCTTATGCCAGCATTCGAATTCAATTTCATCCAATTCGAGTGCCAAAGCCGGTGCAATAAGCCCTATGGAGTGTGTCTTTTTGCTCCTAAGCGATCGACCTATGATATTAGGAATATAGCCAAGCTCTTTTGCGGTTTTTGCGATCAGTTCTCTGGTTTGAGGAGCACACCTGACAGGCTTGTGATTAAGAACTTGCGAGACGGTAGATATACCAACGCCAACCGATCGACTTATATCTTTTAGTGTAACAGTCTTGTTTTTTCTTAAGTTAGCTCTCATTCGTTTCCCTTTTTACTTTTTATGAAAAAACGTTTTTTCACGCTTGGTGAAACGTTTCTTCATAAAATTATTATAACATATCGACAGATAAAATCAATGGAAAATCACAAAAAAAGTTTGCCCCTCGAAAAGTTTCTGTTGCGATAAACTGCCTCTGATGATTTATAAGTATTGGTGGATGGTTGCTTTATCACTTTCCTAACTTTGCAGGCCAGCCTGGCTGCCACGCTGATTTACCACTACCCATAGAAGACGACAGGCTCATACTGTTGGCTATAAAATCTCTTACGTATCGCTCAGCGTTTGCAATATTGTCTATATTGATAGGCCAAATCCTTATCATTCCCGTCAAGCAACTACCTGACGGCTGAGCTTTACTTATCAAAACACACGACAGATTCGACCTGCCCCCGATTAGTTTGCATTCAACCGACTTGGCAGGATTTTGAAATGGCTTGAACGCTACGAGTAAATCCGAACCCTGTCTTTTGCCCATCCGTCTGAACAGACAATATTCGATATGGCTATCGGGCGGCCCCGAAGGATTTTTTATTTTGCCGACGATTCCGTCGAAACCTTGGCCATCCGCGACGGCAAAACCGACTCCGAGAGTATCGCTACCATTGGCGGTGCATATTTCCGTTTTAATCATTCCGTCGGAACCGATATAATAAGTTATAGTTTGGTCTGCATTTCTGCCCGAGATTTTCGAGCCGAAATAGATATCAGCTACTATCTTAATGCGATTTGCATTGACTTTTATAAGCGATGTGTGCACACTCATAAGGGTATTGTTTTCGGGCAGAGGAATAAATTTTCCGCCTACGATAACCTGATAGATATTAGGTCCTAATCCGCCAACAGGTGCGAGATTATTTACCCGATGTTTATCCGTTGTCAGGTCATACCAGCCAACTATTTTACCTTCCGCAAAGACGAGTTCGAATCTACCGTTGACGCCTACTCGCAAGCGTCTGCCCGCTTTAGCTGCAAACACAGTTCCGGGACGACCGCCTATCTGTCCGACCAATACCTTAAGATGCTTTGCAAGGATCAAATCGTCGATATAAATCTGCTCTTGTCCGACTTGATAAAAATGAAATTTGACCTTCACAATCTGTTTGAGATTTATTTCTTTACCTGCGGAAACCAGATCCAACATCAGTTTATTCCATTTTCGCCTGAGCTGATATCTGCGAATAAACGAATGTCCAGCGTTATCTACAAGCTCAACAGCTGCGTTCTGATAATTTTCATTGCAGAATATCGCACAGAGAAAGACATTATACTCATTCCAGTTGCGTATTAGCATGTCGAAAGTAACGGTGTAATCATCGGTAGTACCGAAGAATATTCCCATCGCACCTTCTCCGGTAGCTGTGGGAGAATCGGTATAAAAAATCTTTGCTCTGCCCGTCTGTCCGCTTTTTCGCGAGAGATGAAAGTCCTCAAGCTGCCATTTCTGCTCGAAATCAGCTAATGTCAGAAAATCGCTGTCTTCAAGTATCGGATAAGCTGCAAACTGTTGTGCGGTCAGTGTGTTAAGCTCATCGGGCAATATTTTTCCCGATACCGCACTTTCTTTGCCAGTATCAAAAATTCGATATTGAGTACCACAGCCAGCTAATATCATAACCAACACCGATAATGCGAATGCTTTTTTCATCTTGACCTGCCTTTCATAATCCGAGACTACTTTCATTATAAATCCACACCATCAGCATACAAGTATTTTGCCAATAGGATTACCCTTTGCCTTGGTTATATTTTGATATAAAATCTATGCCGATTATGAGAAACTCTCTAAAATACATTCTGCCGTTGCTGATTGTTCAGCTAAGTTTTATTATCTGGTTTTGGCCGGGATTTCTGACCGACTGGGATAGTTATCTTTATACCTACGCAGGATTGACTTTTAGCCCCGTAACTTTAGCGTCAGGCCGATGGCTCTTTGCTGTTCTACTTGGCGTTATCTGGCAGATTGTAAATCTTTTCCGCACTATACCGCCCGATTACGCTTGGCTTATCTTTTCATCAACTACAATAATCTTTGCCTTGCTGAATGTTGTTTTATTCTTCACCCTCGCTCAGCGGTTAATCGGCCGCGATTCCGCTCTCATCGCAACGGCGATTTTCGTTACGAGTCCGCTGATTGCAATATCAAGCTCAGCGGTTATGACGGAAACATACACAATCTCAGCTTTGCTTATTTCGATTCTGCTTATACTTCGCGCAAAAAACATATTTCACATCATACTTGCGGGATTATCATTTGGCTTAGCGTGTGCAATCCGTGAGCCTATAATCTTTATGATATTTCTGCCTGTCGGAATAATCCTTTCGGAGCACAAAAACAAAAAAAGCATATTCGCATTTATCACTGCGATGATTTTTGTTCTGTTGATCAATCAGGCAGGCGCATATCTGACAACTCCGAATCGTAGCGAAATTTATGCACATTGGCTCGCTGGTATGGCATCGGAACGGGCAAAGATGGTTCCGTCAATAGCGACTCTCTTAATCCGTAATACACTGTTTTTAGTATGCTGGCTTGTGATTTTCTCACCACTTATAGTCCTGACGATTAGCAAGCAAATATCGGTGCTGCGAAAAGAGCAAAGCTATTGGCACAAACCCGCAATGCTCGCAATAATCGCTTATCTGATAGCGGAAATTGCAAATCACAGCCTGATTTTTAATCCGCGGTTTGTAATTTTCCCAGCGATTATCCTGACCCTATTCGCAGCTGATGCGATAAAGCGAACTTTGCCGTTGAAATTCAAACCCGTGCATATAGCCACGATGATTGTGTTGCTTCAGATTTCGTTGATTTTTCTATCAAAACCGATTTTCCAAAAATACTATTTCGATAAATCGCAAGCTGCTCGCAAAATATTTTTCGCATTAAAAAACGCACCAAAGCAAGCTGTCTTTATTCCCGGCAAATTCACCCCGCTGATTGAATTTTACAGCAAACTTCATCAGCGTAATTGGCGAATAGTATATAGCGGCTGGGACTTTTCGAATAAGAAACTCTCCGACGCCCTCAGCCAAGCTAAAAAAGAGAATATGCCCGTCTATCTTGTTGATAAAAGATATTTTCCCGACAAAAGATATAGAGGCTCACAGTATCGTTCGCTCTCTAATTTGATGAAAAGTTATCGCGGCAAACCTACCGCAATTCCATTTTTCAGAATTCTACTCGATTCCGGATAAATATTTCCTGTCCATCGTACAATTCTAATAGGTCGTCGAACAGGTCGGTCGATAGCAATCAACCCTTTTTCCTCATACCAGCCATTACAAACCCGAAGCAACAAAGTAAAATTGTTGCAGGCTCGGGTACCGGCGCTTCGTCAGCTCCGCTAACATTGTCAAGTGTGAATGTATTATAAAAATCAGCATCGCCAGTAGCGATCGCAGAGTTGTCTTGCGACGAAGTGCTTACTCCGCCTGTTGTGCCAAGCGAAACCCACGTTAAAAATCTTGTTCCCGGTGCGAAATGGAAGGTTTCGGTCTTTGATGTGTTTACGCTGACACTGTCGGTTGTGTCTTCTATTGTTTGATGATCTTCGGTAAATGAATATTCTGTCGGCCAATCCCAAGATAACGGGCTCCGCCAATCTCCTTTATCCGGATCCCAGATACCCACATCCAAAGTCAGCGAATATTCAATCCAATATTCGCCACTTTCAGGTCCCGAAAGCGACAGGGACCCATCCCAACTGAAAGTTATTGATTGCGTTGAATCGGTGGCTACATACTGCTGCATATATTCCGCATTGCCAAAGCTTATCCATTCGTTTTCTATATTATCGCCAAATCCACTCGTAAAATAATATCGTGATTTTAGCGTATGTCCGTCAACTTCGGACTCAGCCCATACGTTACCGGTATTGTTTACATCTTTGATGTGTTGTGGACTTGTGGTCTGCCAGCCGCTGGCGTTTACCCTACAAAAATAGGGATTGTCCGTTGGCTTTAATCCGAACATAGCAAAAGCTGAATTAGAGTAGAACAAAGTTACCCCAAGAGTAGCTACGATAGCGAACAGACATACAAACCTTTTTTTCATCTTGTTTCTCCTTATCCAACTAACTCACACTAAATC
>WFQY01000262.1 GCA_015486815.1 Phycisphaerae bacterium
TAATATTTGTTTGCCTACTTGACGATGGGTTTTGCAAAAGGTACTCTATATAATTCACATAATTACTTTGCGATTTATGAGGATTAAGGAAATGAGTAATATTCAAAGGCCTGAAACAATCCAACGCCCACGATGGGCAGAGCAGATAAGGCAGCAGATAGGCGGAATTGTTTATAAAGATTCGTTTGTGATAAAAGACGAAATAATCTGTTTTCTCTATCGCGATAGTTCGGGTCGATTTTTGATTTTAGTTTATCCCGAAAACGGCGCAAGCTGGGTACATCAATTTTCTGGCACCGAGCTGAAACTCAACCTTGACGGACAGGTATTAAATGCAAAACAATGCCCTACCAATCAGGAAAATTCAAAAGCGTTAAGGGAAAATTTCGAGTTTACCCGTCCGGTACTGATTGGGCTGAAAAAGAGTTTTGGCTTTGGCGATAGACTCGGCTTGGCGACACCAGGCCATATTTTGGCGGTGCGAGATTCCGATGTTACTCCGATATTCGCTCAGCAGTCGATTCGCGAGATGACCCGTACCCAACGCAGCGCTCAGGAGGTAATGGACGATGCTTGTTGGGGAGTATTTCAAGCTGGCTTCGATAAACCTTTCGGCTCGGACGCTGACCATCTGAAAAACGAAGCGGATATTGACGTATGTGCGAAAGCAGGGTTTGGTATGTTTACAATCGACCCGGGCGATTATGTCGATGACGACGCTGACAGTGAAAGCACTGATGTCATAAAAAAGAAGTTTGCAGAATTGCCTTGGCAGGAGTTAGAAAGTTCCGCTGACGAGACGATAAAAAGATACGAAGGCGGAATCAGCTTAGCTGATGTGAAACTCGAATTTTCCGCTGACCAGATAATGCGAGCTGGCAGCAAATATGGCAGAGCGATAGCGCATACCTATAAAATGTATCGGCATCTCGTTTCCACCGTTGGCGAAGGGAATTTCGAGCTTGAAGTTTCCGTTGACGAAACCGCATCACCGACGACGCCTCAAGAGCATTTTTACGTAGCCAGCGAATTAAAACGTCTCGGTATCAAATGGGTCTCGCTTGCCCCGCGATTCATAGGCGAATTCGAAAAGGGTGTCGATTATATAGGCGATTTGAATATATTCCGCAAGGAATTCGCATTGCACGCTGAGATCGCCCGTCAGGTCGGACCTTATAAGATTTCCATTCATAGCGGCAGTGATAAGTTCAGCATCTATCCGATAGCGGCTGAGCTTACCGAAGGTTTGGTACACGTAAAGACCGCAGGCACGAGCTATCTCGAAGCCCTTCGCGTATTAGCTAAGCTTGAGCCTGGTCTGTTTCGCGAGATACTCGATTTTGCCCGCGAACGTTATCCGCAGGACAGAGCGACCTATCACGTATCAGCTGATGTGAACAAAGTTCCTTCTTCCACAAACTTAGGCGACCATCAGTTGGCTGGCTTGCTCGATGATTTCGATGCACGCGAGGTGCTTCACGTTACCTTTGGCTCGGTTCTGACGGTAAAGGATTCCGCTGGCGGATTGCGATTTCGCGATAGACTACTCGCAGCATTGACGGAACACGAAGAGGCATATCATCAATGCTTAAAAGAACATTTGGGTAAACACGTAAAACCATTTACAATCTGAAAGACTCAAACTGACCGATTTGACATAAAACTATTTTATTTCCACCGCGTCATTTGCCGAAGGCATTCCTTCGGAACCGCACGAAGCGAAGTCCGCCTGAGGCGGACGGAATCCATTTGGTCAGTGAGAGTATGGATTCCCGCTTTCGCGGGAATGACAGCTTGTGTATAATTATTGGTAAATACAGAGTTATGCAAAACAGCATTTAAAACCGGTCAGTTTGAGTAAAATACAGACAAGGAGTTTATTATGTCGGACAAATATAGTTTGGAAAATTTGTTTGGTGTTTCCGGTAAAGTAGCAGCTATTACCGGAGCAGCTGGCGTACTTTGTGGACAAATGGCTCGAGCGTTATCGTCGCTTGGCGTAAAGGTTGCTATTCTCGACTTACGTAAAGAAGCGGCTGACAAGCTCGCAAACGAATTGAATGCTGGCGACGGAGATGCCCTCGCTGTCGAATGTAACGTACTCGAGAGAGCGAGCGTAGAAAAGGCAGCTGACGCTATTATCAACAAATGGAACAGAGTCGATATTCTCATCAACGGTGCAGGCGGAAACAAAAAAGAAGCGACAGCTACCGATGAGCTGAAATTTTTCGACATACCAGCGGAAGCGATGAGATTTGTATTCGAGCTGAATATTGTCGGCACGATGATACCGTCGCAGATATTCGCAAAACAGATGGTCAAACAAGACGCAGGGTCGATTATCAATATTTCGTCGATGTCCGCATTTCAGCCATTGACAAAAGTTGTCGGCTATTCAGCAGCCAAGGCGGGCGTTTCGAACTTTACTCAATGGTTAGCTGTGCATCTCGCACAAAATTATTCGAAAAACATACGTGTAAACGCATTAGCTCCGGGATTTTTCCTTACCGAGCAGAACCGATTCCTATTGACCGACGAGAAAACGGGCGAGCTTACTCCGCGAGGTAAGACGATTATCGAGCATACTCCGCTGGGACGGTTTGGCGAGCCTGACGAACTTATCTCGACATTACTTTGGCTACTCGGAGACGGAGCGAAATTCGTTACCGGTATTGTTGTTCCAGTTGATGGCGGATTTTCCGCATTTAGCGGAGTGTAAATTGATTGCGAATTGCGGATTGTGGATTGCGGATTGAAGATCGAAAATTGCATATTGAAGATTGGAGGAAATTGTTTATGGCAGATCCGGCTGGAGTATTAAAAGAGTTCAAACCCAAACACAAATTTTTCATCGGAATAGATTCCGACGGCTGTGCTTTTGATACGATGGAAATAAAGCACAAAGAATGTTTCATTCCGAATATTATCAAGCACTGGTCGCTACAAGCTGTCTCGAAATATGCACGCCAAGCAGCTGAGTTTGTGAATCTGTATAGCGAATGGCGTGGTATCAATCGTTGGCCTGCGTTGCTTATGGTATTCGACCTGCTCAAAGAGCGTCCGGAAGTGCAGGCCCGTAAATGCCAAATTCCCGAAGTGCCTTCGCTTCGTGCGTTTGTCGATTCGGGCTTGCCTTTGAGCAATGCGTCTCTGAAAAAAGAGATAGAGCGGACAGGCGATGAGACACTCAAGAAAGCTCTCGTATGGTCGGAAGCGGTCAATGCGACAATCGCTGATATGGTAAAGGGCGTTCCGCCGTTTCCGTATATGCGTGAATCGCTCGAAAAGCTCTATGGGCATGCGGATGCTATTGTCGTCTCGCAGACGCCTTGCGAAGCCCTTACGCGCGAATGGGAAGAGCACGACATTGCAAAATATGTTGAGATTATCGCTGGTCAAGAGATGGGCACAAAGGCAGAGCATATAAAATTTGCAACCGAAGGCAGATATGAACCCGAGCAGATATTGATGATAGGCGATGCACCGGGAGATTACAAAGCTGCTAAGTCGAACAATGCGTGTTTCTATCCGATAAATCCGGGCAATGAAGAAGCCAGCTGGGAGCGATTTTATAAAGAAGCCCTTGACAAATTCCTTGCAGGCGAATACGCAGGCGAATACGAGCAAAAGCTTTACGAGGAATTCAAACAATATCTGCCAAGCATCCCACCTTGGAAA
>WFQY01000263.1 GCA_015486815.1 Phycisphaerae bacterium
CTGTATCGCATCAGAGCGGATTACAGGGGTAGTAAACGTTATCGCAGTTCTCAGGATGAGTTTACCGTTTTGGTTCTCAATTCCCATCGTCCGGTTCTCATTCTCGATATTGACGGTACTTTGACCCGGAGATCGTGGACACCGTGGAGACGAGACCCTTTGCCTTACGATAGTCATGCAGCTCAGGTAGTAAGGGATTTGTCGAAGCAATATGCGATAGTGTATATTAGCGGAAGGATTCGCCCCCTGCATAATGATACGCGCAAATGGCTCAAAGATAACGGATTCCCCCGCGGGCCCGTTTTATTGTGGTGGATTTCAAAAGCACGATGGATAAAGCCGGAAAACTATAAGAAGGATGTTATAGACTTCGTCGCGAGGGAATCAATCTGGTAGCGGGAATTGGTAATACACATGACGATATGGATGCTTATCGGGAATCCGGATTAAAATCGATTATTCTGGCGGGAAGGGACAGCTCCGCCATTCGGGTTAATTCATGGAATGAAATATCAGAATTGTTCAGAGGCTGGAAAACTGAAAAAGCATCACGGTTACTGCCTTCGAAACGATAATAATTTTTTACATTTTTGTTCAGAATCAGTATAAGTATCTTCTGACAGTTTTGGTGGTTTAGCAAGGAAGTAAAACTATGAAATTACTGGATACACATCAGTACCAGGACAGACTCTGTTTTCTCGATTGCCTCTTGATAGTGGTTTTTGCCCTGGGGTTTCACTTATACAGGCTCGGAAGTGTGGTACCTCTCAGCGATCATGAGGGGCTAGTCGCGGTAACTGCGACCGAAACGCTTGAAGGGAACTGGATCGTTCCGCACTTTGACGGACAAATCAGACTTCAGAAGACCCCGCTTATGTACTGGGCGGTTGCGGGATTGGGGAAAATCGCAGGCGGGATTAACGAATTTGTTGTCAGGCTGCCATCTGCGTTCTCAGCCACCGGGGTTGCGTTACTGATGGCAATTTTGGCAGCGAGGATGTTTGGGAGGGTATCGGGGATAATAACAGGCTTGGCCGTTGCGGGTTCTGTGGGAATTCTCTGGCAGTCGCACCGCGGGATAGCGGATATGATGATGACGTTTTTTGTCGTGGGAAGTTTTGTAAGCTTTTATTTTGCACTGGAAAATATTCGTGAGGGAAAATCCGGGCTTAGATATATGGTACTGGCCTATATCGCTTTTGGACTGGGGATGCTCGCGAAGGGCCCGGTTCCCGCGCCGGTAGTCATTTTCCCGTTAGCACTTTATCTGATTCTTACGGGGGAATGGAGAGAGTGGAGGAAATTTCACCTGGTACTCGGCGTCTTGATTTGCCTGATAATTGTAGGAGGTTGGGTCTTGCCTGTGCTCTCACACGTCGGGAATGCCGTGTGGAGATGGAAGGCGGAATACATTTCCCGATTTACAGGTGGTTTTGCCGAAGCCTCTAAAAGACCGTGGTATTATTATGTGCCGCTGATATTTTTATTTGGTCTTCCGTGGACAATTTTTCTTCCCACTGGCTTGACCTTGCCTTTCAACAACAAACTGAAGGACAAAAAACGCGAATTGCTATATATATTCCTGTGGTTTGTCTGCGGATTTATATTTTTTAGTGCTTCTGAGGGGAAGCGTTCTCATTATCTCCTTCCGGTGCTTCCGCCAGCTATATTGCTTTCCGTCGCTGGGATGATTTACGCCCTCGAAATTCGATTCGACAGAAAATTTATATTTCGTGCCTCTCAAATCATTATCGTTGGTTCATTTATCGCATTTTTTGTCGGATATTGGATGATTACTACGTATTTGCCGGGGATGGCTTTTTATTACCTCATTATTTGTTCACTTATGATTGCTTCGGAAATCATCGCACTCGAGTTGTACCTGCGGGTGAACCTTATGTCTGCGGTTACGGTAACCGCACTCACAGCGGGGATTGTTTTTGCCGTGGTTTGGCCGTTGGTTCCGAGGGTAGAAGACCATGCCCGTGATCCAGTATCTGCTGCCCAAAAAATTAACGAATCTACCGAGCCTGACGCGGATATATATTTCATAGGCAGGGCAAACGCACACCTGATTTATTATGCAAAGAGGAGAATGCCTCAGATACCCGATTCGCAGGACATTGTTGAAATTTTGAAATCTGCAGACAGAAAAGGTGCAAAGCAGAGACTCGTCAAAAAGGTGATTGACCGGGTTGCTGGGATAATACGCCAAAACAAACGCATTTATTTCATAACCTCGGGCCCAAGATACCCGTTACTCAAATCATGGACACAAAAGAGAGGCGAAAAGATTTACGAAATACTGAGAATACCCCGATATTTTTCGCGGGATAAGGGGCTGGTGCTCTTCAGCAATAAACCTCCTGCAAAGTTTGGGAAAGCGGGGACTCCGGATTAGACAGATCATATCACCATATCAAAAATAGCCGGCACTCCCCTCCTGACTTCAGCGTCCCTTTGCAAAACAGTTGTGAGCCCTTGTGATTGCCGAAGTCTTACTTGCTTTTGGGTCTCCCGATAAGATGATGCTCTCTCCCCCCGCCAACGGTCTCGGCCGCTGCAGGCCAGCCTATATAACGATTTTCCTGTTTACAAATCACCAACGTTTCTGCATTTTCAGCTTGCTGCATTTTCCATTTTCTAATCTTATTTTGATCTTTTCACATACTCAATTTTCTTCAAGTCTTTGCCATTATATACAGCTATCGCATTTTTGCTAATGTTAAAGATTTCTTTTCCGTCAATGCTCATTTTACGACAGTGAATCGCCACGAACTGACCGTCTTTTCTTATGAACACAACGCTGTCAGGACTCATTCCCGAAACGTTGACCTTACCGATTGTCGTATCAAATTCAATCTTATCTACGGGCAATCTACCGAGATTAGCCACCGTAATACAGTCATCCCACTCGCTGAGATAGACCGTTCCCTTCCACGTATAATTTAATATCCGCTTTCCGATGGTATGCTTGGCTACGTTTTGCATTTCAAAAACCTTCTGAGCAAGCGGGCTGAAAATTCCGCGGGACCACTTACTTCTGCCTCCCCTGCCGTCAAGCCCCAGGACAACTCCGAACAGCAGATGCCGTGCTATCATATGAAAATTATCACCGCTTCCCCCGCCGTCAATCGGCTGCATATTTACGAAACAATCGCCATACACCATCTTGAAAAACGGCACAAAATCATCATTACCGGAACCGAACAGAAAACCATCGTAATAGGGCAACATCCGTTCGGCACCGGCTTCCGTTCCGCGAAAAACACCCGGACTCGCTTTTCGTAGGGCAGATGCCAATTCTAAAAGTGCCTGCGTACCTCCTGCTCTGCCTTCATCCTTATAACCAGCCAACGGATTGGTATCCGCCATTGTCGTACATCCGATCACATCCTCAAACAATCCCCTGACACCATAAGAGATAATCTTCTTAACCACCTTTACCTCATCATCCAATATCAGACGCGGCGAACCGAAATAAAGACGGTTATGTGACCAGGAGGAAAGTGAATAATGCCCCGGATACGGCTGGGACATTTTATTGATATCAAACATATCGGCATCAAAATCCCACTGAATCGGATTTGTATGCAGATAAACCAAACGACCGGCTTTATTATTAGCATCCATAAATGCCTTAAAATTTCCTAAACGCTTATCAACAGGAAAATATTGCGGATACCGACTGTCAAAACGAGCATACCAGCCATCATAGCGGTAACATGGTTTAACTTTGTATGTTGTTTCAATATATTCTGCCACTTTAAGAAAATTATCATAATTGAATGTCAGCCCCTTGTGTTGCTCTTTCCACGCATAAGATTTGTATCCTCTTCCACTCAAAGCCTCAAAGCCGGTCATCTTTATTACGCCATTGGCAATCTTTTTCAACACAGGTGTCGCTTTGACTTTATCCTGCCAAGTAACAAACCAGCTCTGCTTTTTCGCCCACCTGCGATACTGTTCGGCAATTCCCTTCAAACCCGTATCACCGACATTGTATAGTCTAAATGCAAAAGGAGATTCATATCGGGTTTTCGGAAAGGTAATCCCTTTATCATCCCACACAATAAAAATACTGTTTGCACCATCATTCGCAGCTATTGCAAATTGCAATGCTCCTTTAACATCGTCAGGATACAGCAGAAGCGTCGATGGCCCAGCTTTGACTCCTATAAGCATCGTGCTCAACTGTCCCGGCCCGCCATACTCCATATTTCTGAAA
Source organism: Phycisphaerae bacterium (assembly GCA_015486815.1). GTDB lineage: Bacteria > Planctomycetota > Phycisphaerae > JAAYCJ01 > JAAYCJ01 > S014-18. The sequence goes on from WFQY01000263.1 coordinate 4,229, forward strand.
TTCTCGAATTTATGCAGGATACCATTCAGCCGCGGCACCATTGCCCAGCCACCATCTTTTTTCGATATACCTGCAAAATACGGAAAATAAAAGTAACTTAACTTATCCGAATAATTGTTGGTGATTGCATATTTGAATCTTAACGAACCGTCAATATCAGGGCGAATGTATATATCAATTACACATTTACCCACACCACCATCATACCGCCAATGCGCATAGCGATTCGACCCTTTGCTTATAATATTAAAGTCAGCTTTCGCATCGGTATTCGAGACTCTCAGATTTTTGCGATTTTGGTCAAATATCGTCCAGAATCGTCCGTTCGTCCAATTTTCAATAATGAATCTCGAAGCGATTTTATCATACAACGCAACAGGACGACCGTCTGTGGTTATCTGCATCTCGATTGTGCCCGTTCCGATATGCACGATTTTATCGGTGGCTTTGATATAAGGTTCATCGCTATCGACAATAGCCCTCGGCTTGATTGCAGCGACTTTGGTTTTCTTCTTTATCCCGCCTATCAATGTCGTCTCCATAAGCTTATCGGGACTCATCGCATTGTCATAAACAGCTGCCTCGAGAATCAATCCGTTCAGACTCCAGCCGGCATAATGCGCATCAGATGGTGAGCCTATGAAAAATAACGACGGAAATTTATCGGGAATCTTAGGTTTACTTATCCCGCCACGCTCCTTGCCATTGATATATACCCTCGCCCGTTCATTATTCCACGAAAGTGCTATCTTATAAACCCGACCTGCCTGCCAATCGCCAATAGGCATAGTATAAAAGCTCTGTTGATTCTTACCATTATGAAAACGCACTACAAGCTTACCGTTCGCTTCTCTGAACAACGATATATTGTTAGC
>WFQY01000264.1 GCA_015486815.1 Phycisphaerae bacterium
GACCTACCGGCGCACTAACTACATTGAATTCATATTATCTGGGCGTACTGAAACTGACCGCTGATCTGGCGGAGTTTTTAGGAAAAGAAAAAACAGCATCGCAGCTACGGGCAATTTATGAGCAAGTTAGAAACGCAATATGGAAACAAATGTTTGACCCGCAACTGGGACTGTTCCGTGACGGAGTAGGTAACCCCGAAGCAGAGCGTAACATATCTCAGCCAGCAAATATCCTCGCTGTTCTTTACGGAGCTGCTCCGAGAGGTAAGCGTGCTGAAATCTTGGCCCGCGCATTTACTGACGACACATTGGGCATTATTCCTGCTAATGCGCACTTTGTTCGTCAAGCTGGTGAGGCATTGTTTGAAGCTGGTCTGGGCGAGCTTGCATTAGAATGGATTCGTGATGGCTTTGGAAAGATGATTGATACAGGCCCAGGAACCTTATGGGAAACGTGGGAACCTTATGCATCTCTCTGTCAAGCGACAGGTGCGGGAATTGGATATCTGTTTTCTCGTTATCTGGCAGGATTGTATCCCATCGAACCCGGATATCGGAAAATCGCAATATTCCCTCAGCCCTCGGGATTGAAATATGTAAACGCCAACCTTCTAACGCCTTATGGACATATAACAATACGGTGGCAGAGTAAAGGAGAGAAAATTATATACCATCTATCTCTGCCGAAAGCTCTTCAAAATAATCCTATCGTTAAAGCTGACTATGTTGACTTAATTATGTTAAAGGAAACGAGCAATGAAATTTGGAATTCCTGATTGGGTCCTGGATATCAGAAAGACAATTCCTGAATGGCTTGAAGAGTTAATTCAGCACGGAAGTCCCTATGGGCGGTTTCGATTCGCTGAGAAAAATTGTGTATATCCGGAATATGATATACTCAGCGTTCACTTCGCAGCTGATATTTATCAGAAACTTCGACTCGATGAAAAACTAAGTGACCAGCAAAAGCAAGAATGGATGGAGCTTTCACTTTCCTGGCGAAGCAAAAAGACCGATGAGGTTATAGCACCTGAATTAGAAAAACAACTTAAAACAGAAGAAGAGATAAAAGTCTTAAGGAGAAACTTAAATCGAGTAGGTTCTGGTGTGTTTGGATACAATATGAGCAACCCTCCCTTGCAGGAAGAAATCAAAGCATTTGTTAATATTGATAAGATGTATCAAACTTTTGATGCCGAGCCATGGGAAACAAACTCGTGGGGAGCAGGTGCACATTGCGCTCATTATCTATTAGCTATCAAGCACTGGGTAGATGCAGGATTCGATGAACTTAAACCTGCATTTCAAGCGGGCATAAAATACCTTTACGATAAACAAAATCCTGATACCGGCGGATTCGGCGGAGAAGGTCAGGACATAAATGCAATAGTAGGTGGTATGCTGAAGATATACGGACGACTGTTTGGAACATTTGGACTTGAAATAAAATATCCTGAACGAATGATAGATACCTGTCTCGAGGCACTTCGCTCTGGTAAACTTTGCGGAAATTGCCCTGCTCACAATGCACTTATTGTAATGCTTATGTGTCGAAATTTCGCAAAGTATCGTGAAGGTGAAATTCGGGAACAAGCTCACAAATCAATTGAACGAGATGTAAAACCATTTCTTCGCCCCGATGGTGCATTTGGTGATCCCACAGTAAAGGCAAAAGGATATTATGTCTGGGATAATTTGCAGATGGTAAAACCTGGTGTTGATCAAAGCGAACTTCATTCGACCAACATTATGCTTCAGGAATTGCGTGTAATAGCTGAACATCTGGATATGGACAATGAATTCGGATTTTCTCCGACGGGCTGGGAAAAATCCCGTTAAGTAGAAATTAAACGCAATCGATATAATACAATGTCTATGAACTAATAAGGGTCATTCGGCGGAGAACAACATTTATGAAATTCTCGGTAAGTATTTCGTATCTATATCCATTGGCAAAACGTAATTTTATACGTATGTTATAAACCTGTCTCTTATACACATCT
>WFQY01000265.1 GCA_015486815.1 Phycisphaerae bacterium
ATATAATCCCATACCAACACCGACTATCGCACCTATCAATATCCCGATAGGTTTGGTATCAAAATACTTGTCAGCAAAATATCCTATCACCAAAAAAAGTATGACAGCGCTGACAAATTCAAATCCTAAAGTGCTGTATTGCAGATATTTTTGGAAAATATCACTTTTGTCCGGCTTATCATTCATAGCGTCTGTTGTTATCGGCATTTTTCGTCCGATAACGTTAATCTATTTGCTGTCTTTCAGTTCAGATATATCATCGCGTATTTCGGGAATAATATACATACTATCGATATCAAAACCAACCACAGCGGACAATAAAGTTTCGTATCGCTTATGTGGCTCGGAGTCGATATCGATGAACATAATCGAGGTGCCCTTAAGCTGACATAATCCGCCGCCGCCACCGCCAAGATGTTCGAAACGAATCTCAAGCCCGAGTTTATTGGCAAGCTCAAGGACATATTCGAGTTTATCTTCTATTTTCATTACGCTTTGTCTCAAGAAATACGTATTTGCGTTCCGATTAAATCTATAGATTACAAACCTTTTTTCGAAATGAGAAACCTTATGCGACAGACAACAGATAATAATAGCAATCTCGAGTCGAAACTTCAATTACTTGAAAATTATCTTGATCAGCTCGAGGCTCAGATGATACGTGCCCAACGGCTTGCGAGTATGGGGACAATGACAGCTATCCTTGCTCACGAATTTAATAATATACTCACACCGATAGTCAGCTACGCAAAATATGCACTTTCGCGGGACGATCCGGAACTTCACCGAAAAGCCCTCGAGCGTGCATATCACAATGGATGCGAAGCTACCGAAATTTGCAGACAGATATTGAGTTTTGCTCGTGGTGAAGATACGCAGGCTGATTGTAATGTTGCTGATGTGGTTCATTCTACGCTTAAGTGCCTTACGCGGAAGCCCGAAAAAGATAATATCAAATTGGTTCTCGAACTCGATGATAAACTGACCGCAAGCATTCAGCCAAGCTTGCTTCAACAGGTGCTATACAATCTGATACTCAATGCTCGTAACGCAATGCTCGGTAGGGAGGGCGTTTTGAAAATATTGGCGAAGCGGCAAAATAATTACGCATATATACAGGTCGCTGATACAGGTAAAGGTATTCCGGACGATATAATCGAAAAGATTTTCGATCCGTTTTTCTCGACCAAACCAGCTCCGTCTGAAAGCGATTCCGAAAAGGAAGGCTCGGGGCTCGGTCTTGCTATGTCAAAGCATATTATCGAAAAGGCAGGCGGGACGATAGATGTAACAAGTCAGCTCGGTAAGGGAACAACCTTTACAATAATCCTGCCACAGGAAGGAAACAGTAAATAGTTCTTCTTCGGATTTTTCTGACTATAACTATATATGACAGTTATTTTTTTGCGGGTTTGGTTGACGGTTGGGTGCTTGCGATTAGCATTCTTTTGAACTGTTTATATTTTTCAGTATTTGGCGCAAGTTTAATCGCTTGTTCTATTTGCTGGATAGCATCTTTAATCATTCCCATTTGAGCATATTGTCGGCTTAGCATAAAACGCAATTCCGGGTCTTTATCGTTCGCTTGTACCCCTTTACGTAGATATCCTAGCCCCGTCAATTTTAATTGCATTGCGAGTGCATAAGATTTACGAACAGTTAATTTTACCAGTTTATCGTACGCTTGAGTATCTTTGGGGTTTATCCGTATCATTTCATTATATACTTCGGTAAGTGCATCGAGCGAAAGGATAATCTGATTTACTATTTGAGCATCATCGGGCTTTTCTTTAAGTATCTTTTTGGCTTGTGCTATTGATTGCTCGAGAGAGTTTATCGCATCGTTAAAGTTGGCTTGTTCGGGATTAGCCTTAGCTAATATTTGTTGATACTCGAACTGCATTCGCCCGAAACGGTATAACAGCGAAGAAATAAGTTCTTTTATTTCCGGTTTGTCGGTTTGCTGCTTTGCTGACTCGACCGCTCGACGCATATAATCGACAGCTTGCTTGAACGAATCGGGATCATAATTTTGTTCGACTGCTTGGCCTCTCAATGCAAGAGCGAGATTTGTCAAACCTTGAATGTGGTTCGGCTGAAGACGATCGACGAGATATTTCAAATCCTGTACTGCAAGCGAGTAAGCATTTCGCATCAGATAGCACGTTCCGCGTCCGAAATATGCAGCGGGGTCGCCGGGATTTACTCGGAGATATCGGGTATAATATTCAATAGCCCACGAGGGATTAATCCGCCTGTAAAGCTCTGCCAGACCGAACAATGCCTTTGGATAATCACTTTTGAGTTTCAGGATTTGTCGGAAAATCGATTCGCTCGTAGTGGCATCGCCGAGATCCCACGCTTTGTATGCTATATCGACTGCTTGTCCGAGATACTTGTCAGCACCGAGATCATCTCCGCGGAGTATAGCTTGCTGAGCTTTATCGAGTAGCTGTTTTACCCGAGTTTGATCGATAGATGGTTTGGGAGTATTCGGATTCGGAGTGTCCTCGGTCTGAGAATATATAGCTATGTTAAACAGACATATAGCACAGAAACAAACCAACAGTCTAATTTTCATTTTCATATATTTTCTCCGGTGGATATTGATTACCGCTGAAAATCATAAATCAAAAGCAAAGTGTATTCAAGGCAAAAGAAACGATAATTATACGCTTAAACTCAAACTTACTCCTACGTCTTGGAGTTGATTAGCGGGATTTTCGTCAGGTTCGTTGATTTGCTGCTTTTCGCGAGCTAACTTTTCCATCAGCATTACCCACGTTTCCCTTTGATAATTCAAAATCTTAAGG
>WFQY01000266.1 GCA_015486815.1 Phycisphaerae bacterium
AAGAGAATACCTGTCTCGGTGCGTTGGTGTATAGTAAATCTATGGGGCTTCATATAGTTCGTTCGAGGCAGACGGTTTTAGCTACCGGTGGTTGCGGACGAATTTATCAGGAAACGACCAATCCGTTTGTAGCGACGGGCGACGGTTTGGCGTTAGCTTGGCGGGCAGGTGTTGCGCTTCAGGATATGGAGATGATTCAATTTCATCCGACTACGCTTTATGTCGCAGGCTCATCACGTGCTCTAATATCCGAAGCTGTAAGAGGAGAAGGTGCAAAGCTGGTTGACAACTCCGGATACCGATTTATGCCCGATTACCATCCCGATGCGGAACTTGCGCCACGCGATGTGGTTTCGCGCGCAATTATGCAACATCTACATAAAACGCATTCGCGATTTGTATATCTCGATGCCCGTGAGATTCCTAATTTTGCTTCGCGATTTCCTCAAATAACCGAACATTGTACATCCTTCGGCATAGATGTTACCAAAGATTTGATTCCGGTGCGTCCGAGTGCTCATTATATGGTAGGGGGAGTCAAGGTCGATCTTAGCGCTAAAACTAATCTCGATGGGTTATATGCGTGCGGAGAAATTGCATGTACGGGCTTGCACGGGGCGAATCGCTTGGCATCGAATAGTTTGCTCGAAGGACTTGTTTTCGGAACGATAGCGGGTCAAGCTGCGGGCGAGTATATCAAAGCAAATCCGCAGGCGATAAAACGTGTGCCTATATCGTTTTCGGAACATCTTCCTGCGGGTCCGAAAGCGCTCGATCTTCAAGATATGCGGATAAGTTTGAATTCGATGATGTGGAGGCATGTAGGTATAAAACGCGATGGTAAACACCTGCGTGAATCGATAGATATTATCAATATGTGGGGCAAATACGTTTTGGAACGTAGTTTTGATGATCCTGCTGGCTGGGAGATACAAGATATGCTAACAGTTGCGGTGATAATAGCGTCCGCAGCTTACAGACGAACGGAGTCGCGCGGGGTGCATTATCGCGAGGATTACCCTGAAAGGGACGATGAGCATTGGCTTGTGCATATAGTTCAACAGCGAAATCAGCCTCCGTCACTTATCCCGTAACTAAGCGAACTAACGAAAATTATTCGCTGTTATATCACAGTTATATCGCGATATAACTCAGGATGTTTTTTCGTCGCTTTCCGTGCTTTCTTCTTTTTCTTCCTGCGACTCGCCTGGCAGAGCAGCTTGCTGATATTCATAATATGTGCGATACATCTCTTTGAAGTATCCGCCACGTGAGACTTTTACGTCGTTCAGCACAACACCGAGCAACTTGGCATTTGCACGATTCAATTGCTCTCTCGCCCGCTGAATAGCTCCACGCGAACTTATGCCTGCACGTATTACCATAATGACGCCATCGACCGCAGTGGACAGGATAAGCGAATCACTTAAAACCAAAAGGGGCGGACAGTCGAACAATATCGTATCGTATTTTTGTGAATATTGTGAGATAAAGTCCTTCAGATATCCTTTACTTAGCAATTCCGAGGAATTGGGCGGTAGCGGGCCTGAAGCGAGAATATCAAGATTTTCGAGTCCGGTATTGCGTAGCAATTCATCCGCATTTGCATGCCCGACAAGAACGTTGCTCAATCCCTTGTCAGCATCCTGCAAATTGAATGCTTTTGCAATTCCCGGACGATGAAAGTTAGCATCTACCAAAAGCACTTTTCGCCCTGCAAGAGCAAGTGATGTGCCCAGATTCACGGTTATACAAGTTTTACCTTCGGAAGGAGAACAGCTTGTTACCAAGACGGTTTTTTGCTGATCAGCAGGAGCTGAAAACATAAAATTCGCTCTTAATTGTCGGAAACTTTCCGCAATAATACTATGAGGCGATTCTATCAATAGACGATGCATATCTTCCGCTGATGCTTCATCGTCGTCCTGCGAAGGTATTTGACCAAGTACCGGCAAATTAAGTTGGCGAATGATATCAGCGGATGTTTTGACTGTGGTTGGCATAAACTCGATCAAAAATGCAAGACCGACACCAAGCATGATGCCGAGAACAAAACCAGCCGGTATATTAATTATCCATTTCGGTGAACTTCTCTCCAACGGCCTAACCGCTCTACTCGCTATGCTCACACGTACTAATTCAGGGTTATCAAGCTGAATTCTAAGCTGAAGAATATAATCTTCGATTTTTTCGAGCTGTTTACGTAAATTTTCTATTTCTTTTTCGGTATCGAGATACTTTGCAAGCTGAGCTTCGAGGTCACTTAATTCTAATTTTGCCTCTGCCAATCGCGTACGCAATCCGATGATCTGGTTGTTGATGGTATCGAGTTCGACGCGTGTTCGTTCTCGCATATCCCTGAAATTATCTGAGATTAACTGAGCTTTTTTCTGATTGAGCTTCTTTTGAATCGCCTTTATTCTCATTTCCAGTTCATTAACGATTCTGTTATTAGGACCTTTTTCTTTTGCAGATGCTAATTGTATTTGCAAGTCTGCCAACTGAGCAGTATAGGTTCTTACCAGAAAGTCAGATTCTATTAGCTGACGCATCTCGGGTGTCCCTGCGATCCGTTCTTGAGCGCCGGGTTGATTGTACATATCATAAAGAGCTTGTGCTTGATCTTTTTGTGTTTGTGCTTCCGCAAGAAGTTGAGTTAGTGCGGTAACCTGATCGCCTATTCTTGCTCGTCTTTGTTCGAGCAACGGAATGTTTCTTGCTGTTCGAAATCTTTCCTGCTGAGCAACTTTCCGTTCGAGTTCATCACGCAGAGCTTGTGCGCGGTTTTCGTATTGTCTGAGTTCATTTCGCGTTTTACTTTTTGATTCTCGGCTTACGTTTTGAAAGTAAGTATCAAGTACGACGTTGACGATAGTGGCACACTCTTTCGGATCTCGCCAACTAAAGCTTACACGTACATACCACGTATCGCGGATGGGAGCTGCGGAAAATCTATCCTGCATATCGATAAGTGCATCATTAACATTGATTCTGCCATATTCGTAGAATGATTTGTACCAGCTTGTCTGCTTTATTTCAGGATCTTGCAAGGCTTCACTTAACGTACCAAGAGATCTGATAAGATTAGCTTGCGTATTCATATATTGCATAATTATGTCTTTATTTGCCATTCGCTGTTCTGTTCCCATCGCTGGTGGGGGGGTAGGAGTTTTCACTTCAACGAGAGCGAATGCAGTATAAGAAGGAAACCATTTCGCCCAGATAAAAGTACCGACGACTGTGAAAATCATAAATCCTATAAACACGGATATAATCAATACTACGTGTCGTTTAAGCACTCTAATAATGTCCTGAACACTCAACGTTTGTTGTTGCGGACCAGAGGGTACCGGTCTCGGACCAACAGAAACAGGGACCTGTACTATAGGCGGTGTTCCCGGAACAGATGTAATACTACTCATATTTTTACCTCGCATAAAACCGATTTATTTACAATATAAAATCCTTATCCGACTAATCGCGGATATTTCTTCTTCGCACATTTATAATTTTAGCATTGCATCGCGAATGCGTTGTTCCAATTTTTTATCATTTCCTACGAGTTTTAATGCTCTGTTAAGTTGAATTTCCGCATCTGCTTTTCGGCCTTCGTCGAGCAAGAGCAGTGCAAGATGATATCTGCTGGCAGCGGATTCTCTTATCCACACACTACTTGCGAGATATCTCATTGCTTGCTGCTTTTTGCCGAGCTTAGCGAGTACCTGACCATAGGTATCCAGAATATCCGGATTATCAGGCAATTTACTTATCACCTTTTTCATTTCTTGTTCCGCTTGTTGCGGGTTATTGAGATATTCCGCAACAATATATGCATAGTTATTCAGGAA
>WFQY01000267.1 GCA_015486815.1 Phycisphaerae bacterium
AACATTCTCCCTCTGTTTCAGCCAACGTTTAAGTCTCTTGAGCCCACCTATTTCATCGAGACTCGTAGGCGATTCCACATATTCCAAAAGTCCGCCCTTTTGAATCATCTGACGTTTGCGAGAGAGAATGGTATTTATATCGCCCATGTGGAATCTTCGGTCTTCCGCTACCGCGTCTATTATTACCTGATGTGCCTGCGTTCGAGTAAGTCCTTTCAGATTACGAATTATAATCGCAAGCTCTTTGCGTGTAATATCTATCTCTATCGGATTTTCTTTGTTATATTGCCTAAGCGTAGCGATGACAATTTCTTCAAGCTCTTTTCCGTCGGGATATGAAATCTCAAATTGCGTGGAAGCTGAGCTTATAACAGGCGGAAACGTATCTTCGCTATCGAGCAATACCAATGTCCCTCCTGCATATCTGAATTTAGCTATCGTCTCTCTGAGCAGCCTCAATGTCCGTGCGTCACTGAGATGCCTCGCAATATCACGAATCACCGCCAGCGAACCGTTCTCTCGTTGCGAAAGGAAATATAAGCCAGCAGCTGGATGTTCCGTATCGGAAACAGGCAGTCCTTCGTCAAGTCTCATCCCGTCTCGCAGGCCGTCGATTACCGACCATACCCATAACCTGCGATTCAGATGTTTAGCAGCTTGCTTGATAATATCGAGCGCATATTCTTCTTCATACGTAACGATAGTAATACAAGGATGATGCGCCCTTACTAATTGTTCGAATTGCTTTTGGTCATCCATCAATTTTCCATCCTGTTGCGGAGAAAAAATTTCTGATACCGAATTTTAACAACATCGGTATTATTTGTGAATGGAAAAGCTGAGAAGAATCTTTACTCTTTAGAAATGCGCAAAATACAACTACCTACTACAAATCTTAAATTTGCATTTTGCAGGAGTCTATTCTATTGCCTTTGCGCATTCGCAGAGCAACTTTAATTCGGCAGGACGTCAACTTTTCTGCCGCGAAACTTTACCGTCCCTTCACAAAGCGCAAAGAGTGTATCATCTCGACCGCGACCGACATTATAACCAGGCAGAAAAGGTGTTCCGCATTGACGAATGATAATTCCGCCAGCAGTAACCTTCTGACCGCCGTAAACTTTTATCCCTCTATATTGAGGGTTACTATCGCGACCGTTACGCGTCGAACCTTGTCCTTTTTTATGTGCCATAACAAACTCCTTGTTCACCTTATTTACCGAAACACTGCATTTTATTATTTCAACACCTGTAAGTCAAGAGCATTTTTCAATTCTTAATATTGACAAACAACGCCCGATAAGGTATTCTATACGTTTCATGTAAATTCGCGTAAATTAGCATAAAAACCATACAACGAGTATTCGGCTGATTTGAAGCCGGTTTATAATAGGGAGTTTACGATAGTGCCGGAAAAACGAAAGAAAGCCATAAAGAAAAGGACAGACAAAGTATCTAATCGTTCTTCAAAGCGTAACACTAAATCCGCTGAAAAATCTGCCACTAAAAAAACATCAACGAAATCCAAAACCAAATCAGCCTCTTCCAAATCGAAACTGTCCGCGAAGGATTTGGAGTATTTCCGAAAAATACTCGAAAACAAACGGGCGATGCTGCTCGGCGATGTCAATCAGATGAGAGAGCAAGCTCTGAATCAATCGCATTCGAAAATGCCTATACATATGGCTGACATAGGCACCGACAACTATGAACAGGAATTTACTTTCGAACTGATAGAAAACGATAGAAACCTGCTAAAAGAAATAGATGAAGCGCTCGAACGAATAAAGCAGGGAACTTATGGCATCTGTCTTGCTACAGGCAAGCCGATTTCCAAAAATCGGCTCAAACATAAACCATGGGCAAAATTTTGTATTGAATATGTCAGAGAACAAGAAAAATCCAATAACAGAATCAGCTAAATCAGCGTGGTATGACAAAAATTCGCAACTGCTTTTCTGGGCGGTGTTCGTCTTGACTTTAGCTATTGACCTTGCAAGCAAAGCATGGGCGTTTTCCGTTATGAAACTGGGAGAAGCGATTACCGTCATTCCGGGCTGGCTTGAATTCAGAACTATGTATAACCGCGGTGCGGTCTTTGGCTTCGGTAAAGGTGGAAGGTGGGTCTTTATTTTAGCTTCGGTATTAGCTGTCATATTCGTACTTCAGCTGTTTGCACGAACAAAACCGCATCAGCGATTTGTTCATATATTCCTCGCATTCGTATTGGCAGGAGCTGCTGGCAATACCTACGACCGAATCGTATATCATAAGGTAAGAGATTTCATCGAAATAACACTGACGATAAAGGGATTAGCGGTTTGGCCCTATGTCTTCAACTTCGCTGATGTAATACTCGTTGTTGGTGTAGGGTTATTGATGATAGGTTGGATTACCGGAAGATTCGAGACAGCCTGCAGCTGCCCCGTTGCAAAACCTCTCGTAATTACCGACACCGAAGAACAGCAATCTTCACAAAATCAGCAGGATTAAAGAAAATGCCAAAAGCTGAAAATACGGGGCAAGATGAACGATTTATGTCCATCGCAATTAACCTTGCGAAAAAAGGCCTATTTTCTGTCGAACCTAATCCCGCCGTCGGTGCCGTTCTGGTCAAAGATAATAAAATCATAGGCAAGGGCTATCACAAACAGTACGCCACTAACCACGCAGAGATAAATGCCATCAACGATGCGATTAAAAAAGGCTATCGACCCGTCAATGCCACTCTTTACGTAACGCTTGAACCCTGCTGCCACTACGGAAAAACTCCGCCTTGCACAGACGCAATCATATCAGCAAAAATAAAATCCGTAGTAATCGCATCTATAGACCCTTCGGAAAAAGTCAAAGGCGCAGGTATCAAAATACTAAAAAATGCAGGAATAAAGGTAAAGACAGGCATACTCGAAGAGCAGGCAGAGCAAATCAATCAATGGTTTTACAAGTTTCACCGAACAGGCAAGCCGTGGCTTATCTGCAAATGGGCACAGACGATAGACGGTAAATTAGCTGCCCACTCAGGACATTCCAAATGGATTAGTTCCTCCCAATCGCGTACGGAAGCTCACAAACTCAGGCGAAGTGTACAAGCGATAGTCGTCGGAATCGACACCGCCAATATTGATAATCCGATGCTAACTGTCCGCAATGTCCAAAAGACAGCTCAACCGACGCCTGCAAGAGTCGTTTTCGATTCCAAATTACGGATCAAATCATCAGCTAATCTTATAAAAACCGCAGATGAGACACCAACCTACATCTGTACAACAAAATCGGCTATCGAGCGCAAACCAGCTAAATACAAACTGTTGCAAAATAAAAATGTCAACCTTATTTCCTTACCGACTGACAAAACAGGCAGGATAAAACTCTCTGCTTTTCTGAAATTCGCAGCAAAGCAGGACTGGCCAAGAATAATGATAGAAGGCGGAGCAAAACTCATAAGCTCTGCCATCTCCGATAAACTCGCTGACGAAATTGTGATTTTTCTCGCTCCGAAGTTTGCTCTCGATAAGGCCGCCCGGCAATTTCACCGTCAGCAGTCGAATAATGTAGCTGATTTCCTCTCTGATTATCGCTTTATAGACTATAAATCATCGGCTGATGATTTAATCCTGCGACTATGGAGAAAATAGGCAAGATTGTCCGCTTCGATTATAATAAAAAAACACGCAAAATTTGCGCTGTTGATAATGTTGATAAGTCCTTTAACTATCTGAAAATCCTTGTCTTGTATTGTGGAAAAAGTAATTGATATTTTTCTCAAGATTCTTCAATCCCAATGCCGATAGTATTCCTGAAAGCAGTTGTAAAAGGCGCAACTGAAAAATGCATAACGAACGAAAAAGAAGGACGATATAAGCCAGGCCTGTGTTTGAGATCACAGCGAAAGAGGACGAATAAAGGAACTTTTGTCTCGCCGATGAAAGAAGAGGAATCTTATGGTCGATGAAATCAAAGCAGCAGGAACGCACTTTCGAGCCGGAGCTATACGGACAGCGAAAGCAGGTCTGTCTTCTTCGAAAAAAGCCCTTGCTTCCAAATCAGCGGATACCGACCGTGTGGAAATATCGGAAATGGCATATTGGCTTGGGAAATATTATGAAATGCCCGAAATCAGAAGTGAACTTGTGGAAAAAGTAAAGTCCGCTATCGCATCGGGCAAATACGAAACAAACGAAAAGTGGGATAAGGCTATTGAGAATCTTATTGAGGACCTGAACTTATCTTTATAGGAAGGCTTAACCTACACCGATACGAAATTGCCGACCTGTAAGCCATCTTGCAGCAGACTGACTCGATTTCAATCGGGTCAGTCTGACTTTTTACCCTGTACCGACCAATACCTAACCTCACATCCCACTGACATACAGTTGTCATCTTATACCCTCCGATGACGCCGTTATGACACTGACAGTGTCAGTTTGACCTGTGCGGACAAACCATCTACTTTTTCGAAGTGAAGATAACCCCCGTACCGTCGGGGCGCAATATCGCTTTGGTTCTTAAACCGGAAGAGCGGATTCTTAACCAGCGGCCGACGCCCGATGTCCCCCACGTTCGGACGTGCGACCGCTGAGGTTGGGTTTTCTCCTTGTCAGACCATCCGGATTACGATTCACCTTTCCATAAGATCGTATCACAGGCCAAAGACCGGTTATCTCCTCCCGAGGATAAACCTGCTCTTCATATCTGCGATTTATTGGCACTAACCTGATCCGATTATCCTTCGTAAAATACGCTCGTTTGAAAGTACAGCCCTCAACTTTACAGATTGGAGAAAAACGAACAAAACACGGATCTCCGTCAAAGGGAATCGTGTTAGGAGACGCTATCAGCAACGTACCGTCGGGAAAATCAGGCGACATCGAATCGCCGTAAACATAGAACCCGAACGCATTCGGGTCGGTTATGTCAGGCACGCTTATATAGCTGTCCGCTATTCCTACGGGATAGTCCAAATCGGTAAACTCCTGCGGATAGCCAGCTGCTGTCTTATTGATTATCGGTATCCGATGCAGTCCGGTTTCGCAGGCTTCTTCTTCGGATTTGGAATCAATGTCTCCGAAATCATTGGCCCTATCACGCGCCTGTGCCAATTGTTCATTAAACTGAAGCAAATACTTCACCGTTACCGGATCAGCTCGCTCAAGCTCCGCTTTGATATGAAACCATCGCGATTGCTCATCATCAAGGCCGAGAGCTTCACAGAGCAATTCTCGCTGATATTCAGGCGGCGGACGTTTACCACTTTCTAACTTACTGATATAACCGATGCTAACCCCTACCATCTTCGCTAACGCCGATTTGCTCAGACC
>WFQY01000268.1 GCA_015486815.1 Phycisphaerae bacterium
ATGTGTCTGCCCAAAAATTAGGGCGGACACGCAGGTCCGCCCCTACGGATTTGCATTTTGCAGGAGTCTAATACACAATAGATAAGGAGTAATCGAAATGAGTAATTCTACCGGTAACTTTGAATATCAACTCTCTCAATATCTTGAACTTCGCGATGCGGAAGTCTGCAAACGGGTACGTGCCATTAAAAAAGAAGACATAACAAAACACCCGAACAAAAATTTCAAAATAAAGGTAATCGAAAACGAACTTGCGTTCCAGTTTGCTTATGTACTCGACATAGTAAGTGGCATAAAACGCGCACTGGAAGAAGGCAAAAAACGGTATGTGTTAATACTGCCAGCTCCCAATCCCAATTACGCATTAGCAGCTGAGATGATAAACAAGCTCAACATCCCCTGCCATCACGTCTGGACATTCAATATGGATGAATATGCAGACCAAGACGGCAACACCGCTCCGAAAGATTGGAAAGGCGGTTTTCAATACTGGATGTATCACGACTTTTTCGATAGAATCAAACCCGAATTGCGTATGCCTGAAAATCAAATAAATTTCCCGAATACCAAAAATGTCAACGATTATAGCAAGATGATGGAAGACCTCGGCGGTGCTGATAAGTGTTATGGCGGTATAGGCTGGTGCGGCCATATTGCTTTCTTTGAGCCACACCTCGGACGCGATTATGTCAATGATATCGAAGGCTATCTCGAACTCGGCTCGCGAATTGTCGATTTGCATCTGATTACTATTTGTCAGAATAGTTTATATGCTGACGCAGGAAGCGCCGGCGATTGGTCGTGGGTACCGCCAAAAGCAGCGACCATAGGGCCACGAGATTTGAAAAATTCGAAATTGGTAAGTTTTTGGAATGGCTTCGGTGCTGGCGAGTCTTATTGGCAACGATTTATTACAAGATTAGCAGCTCACGGACCGGTAACTCCACTCGTGCCAGCCAGTATTTTGCAAATACTCAACAGTGAGCTTATACTTTCCGGCCCTATCGCTGACAATTGCAGTACCGAAACGAGCGAACGAAAGGTCGAAATCAATTTTCCGGATTGATTAATGAAGGAAAAACACCTCGACAAAGACAAACTGACAGAGAAAACTATCGATGCTCATTCGCATATAGGAGTATCTCTAAGCGCATATTCTCGCCTTGAATATCCGTACGCTCAAACAGCAGAGGGTATTTACTATCGTCAAATCACCAGCGGTGTGGATGTCAATGTGGTATTTCCTTTCACCGCTGACTTATATTTTGATTTTACGAAATTACTGAATGGCCAGATGATTCCCGCTGATACGCCTATTTCGCCCTCGCCTTATGAAATCGAAAACCTTACAATTATGCGTGAAATTTTCGACTTCTGCCCGGAACTTTCCGAACGTTTTATTCCGTTCATCTCGGTTGACCCCGTCCGTGATGTCAATGGTCAGCTACGAGCGATAGAAAAATTAGCTTGCAACTATCCGGTTTACGGTATCAAGGTAAACCCCGTAGGCTGTCAGTCGCACGCAATAAAATTGCTCGATAGTGGCAGAGATTTCCTCGAATTTGCGCGTCAAAATAACATTCCGTTTACATTTCATACGGTCGCCGCACCCGTAGATGAATATTCTCAGCCGACGGATATCTTGCGAATAGCGGAGCGTAATCCCGATATTCGCTTCTGTCTCGCTCATTGCATTCACTTTAACAAATCACTACTCGAGCTGGCGAATGCTATGCCAAACGTATGGGTAGATACAGCTGCCCTTAAAATTCAGATCGATCTGGTTCTAAAATTTCTCCGAGACAACCTCGTAAAACGAAGCGATCTTATCGATACGGATTATTCCGACCCTCAAAAAGTCATAAACACACTTGTTGGGATGTATCCCGATTTGATAATTTGGGGCAGCGATACTCCTGCTTATACATTTCACTGCCGACGCAAGCAGGGCGAAAACTTATATCAGGAATTTAATCTCACAGGCAGATACGAAGATGAAATCAACGCACTGAATTCTCTGCCAGATGTGTTGCGTAAAAAAATATCAAACGAAAATACGATAAAATTTCTCTTTGGCTAAAACGGAGAATACAAAATGAGCGAGAAACCAACCGTAACAAAACAGGATATTATCAATGGCTTGAAAAAGCTCGGACTAAAAGCAGGCGATAATGTAATCGTCCATAGTGCCCTTACGAGTTTCGGACGTGTTGAAGGCGGAGCGGATGCGCTTATCGATGCGTTGCTCGAATTACTAACCGAAGCAGGCACACTGCTTATGCCATGCTTTGGCTCTCAGCCATTGGATATCGAAAATACACCAACGAGCCTCGGTACCGTTCCGGAAACATTTCGCAAACGCAAAGGAGTTCTACGCTCGCGCCATCCGCTAAGCAGCGTCGCTGCTTATGGCAAGCGTGCGGAATATTATGTCAAAGACCACGAAAAAAATGAATGTCCATATACCGAAGGCTCTCCTTACGTCAAATTGGCTGACGATGACGGATATATACTGCTTCTCGGCGTAGATCAAGATAGAAATACAACATTGCACTCCGTCGAGGCACTCGCGAAAGCTCCTTATATGACACCCAAAAAGGGAAAATGGATAGACGAAAACGGACAAATACAAGAAAAAGAATATAAATATTGTGCAGGCCCACATCGAAACTTTATAGGCGTTGATCCGCTACTCAGGGAAAAAGGTATTTGCAAAACGACGAAAATCGGCAATTGCCTTGTGCGATTAATGAAATCGAAAGAAGTGTTTGATTTGCTCGTGCCGATGGTGCGCGAAAATCCTTTTTTGTTTCTTTCCGATAGCAAAGATTATTGGGCAGGCGTTTGGCAGAAGGGGCTTGTCCGAAAAGTCAAACTGCAAGAACACAATATCAACCTTATCGCACAAACGAGCGCCTTCGGGTCAAATATTGAAGAGGTGTTTTGGTTCGCAACGTTAGCTGGCACAAACAAACTTGAAATCGACACTATAGATGACAGAGACATTGCACTGTTCGATGATGAGGAGCTCGAGAGCCTCAAACAGACATTAGACAAACGAGATTTCCACGCTGAGATAATAAGATGCAATTCGGATTCCGCCGGCTCATTTGAAAAATATATTAACGCTGCTCAAAAACTCGGCGCACATTCTATCGTTTTACCGCTTGTCGGTACGATCGACACGATTGCTGAAAAGGCAAAACTCGCCAGCCAATCAGGCTTAAGTGTCTATGTCGAAAATATCGCTTTAGGCTCAGCTGATGTCTGCACATATCTGGAAAAACTCGATAAATCAATTTCGTTAGCTTTCAATCCAGCTGAATTCGCAAAAGTGGGTGAGCTGCCGTTTCTCAAAAGTTTTCGCACACGTACGATTAAAAAACGCATAGGCTATGTGCTGCTTTCGGATATCGACAGAAACGATCAGCCGAAACTGCCCAGCCGAGGCAAAGCTGAACTCAATGAAATAATTTCGATTTTACACGCTGCCAGCTTCGACGGACCAATCGTAATCACCCATTCAAAAAATGAAAACAACTCCGACCGTCAACTAATAGAAGCTATCTGGAATATCCTCATAATTGCAGGCGTCGATATGCGGATAAAACAATAATATAAACTTGCCCCAAACCTGGAACAAATACGAAAAACAATTATTTTTAGCTATGTGTATGTACTTGCAAACAAAACAAAATTTATTATCCGATGAATCTTCGGTGGTATATCGCAGCCCCGACCCGCAAGCTATTGTCGCATACAGCCCGTCTATAACAGTAACGCCGACAGGCAGAATTATCGTTACGCTTGACCGCAGCAGAACGATGAGTAAACCCGAGTTCGGCGGTGTAGTGTCGTAAGTCCTTGTAAATAAAGGATTCCCTATTTTTCTTAGGCACTACAAGAGGGGTTCGAGAAAAAATCCTCATTTTTAAGCCAAAATCAACGATTTTTCTGAAAAATCCTCAAAAAACCGCCGAAATCGGGTGGGTGAGTTATTTTTTTGACTTTTTATTATTGTCTTTTTCCTTCAGCAGATTGGAAAAGTCATCAGCCGGCATCGTAGTTAAGACTTGTGAGCCTTCGGAAGAAATTATTACTTTCGGACTCGAGCTCGAAGGTTTTGTTGTTGGCTGAATTGTAGGTTGAGTTGTCGGTGGCTGATACATAACCACGATAGGGCAGCTATATCCGTATCCTAAATTGCCTGCCTTATCTTCCGCTGTAATGCGAATTGTCATAGTCTTGTCGATAGCATCATCCGGAATTACCAACTGTGTTCGATCGATGCACTTGTGTAGCTTACCAAGCTCATCCCATCTCAAATCAGCTGAATTGCTATTCATACACACGCTTATCTTGACTGATTTTGGCTTTATGTTATCATCGATAGCTGACCAGTCGATAGTTATCATTTGGCCGGGGGTATAAAAATCTTGATCGGGCGAAATAAAGACGGAAACTTCCGGCGGGGTCGTATCGACGTAGAAATTCATATGGGGCTTTGGCGGTTTACATTCCGCAGGAGGAATACCGGGTCCTATAAATCTGATTCCATATACGCCATCTTTATCCACTTGATACGGAAAGTATCGTTGCTGAAGGCCGAAGTATCCGATTTTGTCCCAATGTACCCCGTTATCGTCAGTTATCCAGATAGCGATTCGTGGTGCTTTTCGGAAATCACCGACCATCGGACGAGGAATTTCTATAAGTGTTTTGTTTATATA
>WFQY01000269.1 GCA_015486815.1 Phycisphaerae bacterium
ATTCTATAGATCGCAATTTTTTATAATGTTTAATTAGCCTACCGTCAATGTATAAATTCGATCCGTCGGGTATGTTCGGATATCGCTTGGGATGAGTATTACTCTGCCAAACAATAGTAAGATTATGGTCTCGATAAGGTAAATTGTCGATGATAAAGTATGGCCAAGATGAGATAAACTTTGCCGGTGTTATCTTCAGATGGTCATCGCTACGAACTTGCAGTCCTATCAGTTTGGTAACAACAAAGTCGATAACACCACAAGGAAAATCAAATTTTATCGTCCCTTCGCGTTGATTTATTCTCAGCCTATCTATCCAATCGAAGTCGTAATCTGCGTAAAATTTTCTGCAATAATCGATGAATTCGCAGTAGCTTGTAATTTTGGATTTGTGAATGGAGAATGTTTTTGATGTGTGATGCTTTCTTTCGTATTTTGCGAGTAAGTGCGCAAGTTCGGGGTACGGAAAGCACATCAGCGTTTCTTTTGCATAAGGAACAACATAGTAACTATTTGGCTGACTGATTTTGCATAGAATTGTTCCGATGGATATGCGTCTGTCAGCGAACCATCGAGCGTCGGACAATAGCATCAAAAATGTTTTTATGTCGGT
The DNA here is from genome assembly GCA_015486815.1 of Phycisphaerae bacterium. Taxonomy (GTDB): domain Bacteria; phylum Planctomycetota; class Phycisphaerae; order JAAYCJ01; family JAAYCJ01; genus S014-18. Next base: position 614 of record WFQY01000269.1, read on the forward strand.
TTGTTTGATGCGAATAAATTGTGTCGTTCTATCGACAGCTAAATATGCCTGTAAAGCGTATATCTGAGCTGACCATAGTTTATTAAGCCAAGGCTCGGGAGAATCAAATTTCGGTGCATTTTTCTTTATCCAACGTTGGTTGACAGCTATTACGCTGTTTATCGGCAGGCGTCTCGTAAATCTTTTCTGAAAATCAGTCAGCGCATTCGGAATATTATGGCCAGCTGTCAGTTTACGATAATTTTTAATTATCACTCCGCCCATCATAAAAGTATTTGCTTTCGTAAGTTTGCAAGAGAGAAAATCGCTTTTGTTGACCGCTTGCTTTAATTTGCATTTGGTGCTTTTATAGAATATCAGGCAATCGGCATTGTGGCTAATATAGTTTATATGTTTGATGGTAACATATTTTGTTTTCAGATTTTGTCGTGCGATTTTGTCCGACGGAGCAATATAGATAGCGACAAAAAATTGTCCCTTATAATCAACGCAAATATCGCGAATAATCCGCCATCGTCCGAGAGTTTTATCAGAACGTGAGCGAAATTCACTCAGCATTGATATTCCACGCCAAGAATGTTTGGCAGATGTAAATTCGACGGGTTTACCTGCGACTATAAGGCTGAATTGGCCTAAGTTCGCTTGCAGCGATAGTTTGTCGGGCTCGTGATATTCGTAAATGTTCGCTATCGGAATTTTATCGCATCGCGTAGGCGATTTTGTGGTTACCACCGTATATCCGCCTATGATAGTTGTTTCGTAAGGATTGCGAATAGTACGAAAATAATCCGCGGAAGATAGCTGTTTGCATACGGTAGTTCGCAGCGATTTATATCGAGACAAGTTTTTATATATTTTTTGATATATTTGCATAGCAGACGTATTTTCTGCCGATGTGAATAGCATTAATGTCATCAGCAATGTAGAAATCATTTTCATATTTTTGTTAGCTTAAAGACTGCTCCGCATTCGGAATTACTGCACCGTATCTGGATAGGGGGTGAGCCAGGTGAAAGATCCCGCTGCATCGCAAGGACTGTCGGCAGTACCGACTGTGCTGCGTAGAGACAAAATCCTGCCGGCACAACGGAAGTAAATACGAAACACATTCCCTGCTGAAGTTTGGCATTGCAGGTACCTTCTTCGGGAGCTTTTGTTACCTCTACGAGTATCTTGGGAATATTGGATTTGGCAGAGCTACCGGACGTATGAGTAGGCGCTGGTTGTGGTTTGTTAATCGCTTGTTGTTGCTGCTGACTCTGTCCTGCTTTGGAATCGAGGACTTTGTTTACCAGTTGATCAGCTTCACTATTGAATTCTCTTTTGATATGTCGAATCTGCCAACGATCAAGAGAAAGCAGTAGCCGTTGAATCTGCTGATACAATTTCAATAGATTTTCGCTCTTTACGCGATATTCACCGATGATTTGCTTGACCATAAGTTCACTGTCGCTGAAAATATGGAGGATTTTTATATTGTGTTTTTTAGCGGATTGCAAACCCTTGAGTAGTCCCGTGTATTCAGCGACATTGTTGGTAGTCTCGCCTAAAAATATCCCTTCCGATTCGATTGTAGCCCCGTTAGGCTCTTTCAGTATGTAAGCACAGGCAGCGGGGCCGGGATTCCCACGTGCACCACCATCGACATAGAGTTCTTTATGGTCTGACATAATTGCTATTTTTTCGATTCTTCGTGTTATTTTGAAATATACAAAATTCTGCCACAGTTATTGCAAATTTGCAATTCTTCGCGTGTCATAAGGGAATTTACCTTTTCCAGAGGAATAGACATATAACAGCCTGAGCAGATATATTCCTGCGCTTTCGGATTCGGTTTTATTACTTCTGCGAGTGCTTCACCTTCGTGATGGTCAGCGACTCTCTGAAAGACCGCGAGGTCTTCCGGCGGGATATTTTCCGTGAGCTTTTTGTATTCAGCTTCCAGCTTTTCTATTTGTCGTTTCAGTGTCAGATTTTCCTGATCTATTTGTTTTTTACGTTCTTCGAGTTCCTGATTTGCCTTTTGAGAATTTTCTTTCAATTCTTCAAGAGCGGATTTGAGATTATCTATTTCCGTTAGCTCCTTAAGAATCTGCTCTTCAAGCTTGGAATTATCCGCACGGGCGGTATTTAGCTGAGTAAGTATAGTTGAATATTCCTTATTACTCTTTGCGGAGTTAAGCTGAATTTGCAGTTTGCTAATTTCGGTCTCGCGGGTTTTGCACTCGAGTTCCAATTGCGCCACCTGTGTTTGCCTCTGTTTGATTTCTTCGGTTTGTGCAATTATCTGCTCTTGTTGCTGTTTGATTTGAATTTCCTGCTGGTGTATCTGCCTCTCTTTTCGGCGAAGCTGATGTTTTAATCCGCGTAACTTGCTTTCCACCGCCTGCAAAGTATGCAAGGCTTCCAGCGATTGAGAAACCATTGAAACCTCCACTCTCTTGATTTTGACACCATACTATTTAGTTGTTAATTGTAATTCCGAGTTTATAGTAAAAATATCATTATCTCTTTTGTTGCTAAAATCTGCAAGGTTAATTTATGGACGAATAGGAAAAAATTCAAGGATCATTATCAGTCTTGAACAATCAGATAAACAATGTACAATAAATATCACCGGAATTACAGGCCTGAGAACAGAAATTGCATCGAAAGGGAATTATGACGGTTAAGCGGGCGGTACAAGCATTTATTCTTGTGCTTATTGACTTATTGGCATTTTATATTGCGTTATTTTCAGCGATATTTTTACGAGCTTATGTTCTTCCGACATCGAGATTTACGCCATATCAAGTTCCCGAGTGGTATTTTCAGACACATTTGGCATTATGGTGGATGCCTCTTGTATTTATTCTTGCTATCGCGTATGAAGGACTTTATTTCAAACGATTACCGTTTTGGGAGGAAATGAGGCTTTTAGTCAAAGCTGTTACTATTGCCTTTTTTATAACGTTAGCAATAGTCAGTTTGGGTAAATTAACCGTAAATGTTTCCCGATTGCTTTTAACGACGATGTGGTTTGTGAGTCTTATTACATTTCCATCGTTAAGATGGATAGGGAAAAAGGTGCTTTCGTATAGTGGACTATGGAAGCAGAATGTTTTAATACTCGGAGCTGGAAACGCTGGTCGAGCTGTATTGAAGGGACTTGAACGTGAAAATATGCTCGGATATAAAGTGATAGGCTTTTTGGATGATGATCCGGAAAAAATAGGCACTACGATAAAATCTACCACGAATTTAGAGGAATATCGTGTTTTTGGTCAAATACATCAATTCAAGAAATTCGTTCGCATTATGAAAATCTCGACAATTGTTATTGCTATGCCTTCTCTCGACCCTGTTAAACACTCGAAAATGGTTAGCGAAGTCCAACGGTATGTCTCGCATGTTTTACTTGTGCCTCAGCTGAAGGGGATTGCTCTGCTGAATACCGAGCTTCGCGCCCTATTTATGGAACAGCTGTTTCTACTGAAAATCAGGAATAATCTCCGATCGTTATATGCACAAATTATAAAACGTTGTTTTGACATAATAGTATCATCTCTGTTTTTGGTGGTTCTATCGCCTGTATTTCTTATTTTATATCTTGCGGTAAAACTGACTTCACCCGGGCCCGCCATCTTTGTACAAAAACGTCCCGGAAAAAATGGGAAAATTATAAATGTCTATAAATTTCGCACAATGTATCTTGACGGTGATAAACGATTGGAAAAGGTATTGAAAGAAAATCCCGAACTTGCGGAAGAATGGCGGGTATATCGTAAATTAAAGACGTCTGATCCGAGGGTTACTCCGGTCGGAAAATTTCTGAGAAAATCTTCTCTTGATGAGTTACCTCAGATTTTTAATGTTTTCGTTGGACAAATGAGTATGGTAGGACCAAGACCGTATATGATTTCCGAAATAGCTCAGCTTGAAGAAGCTGCTGATATTATACTAATGACCAAACCCGGCTTATGCGGGCTTTGGCAGTGTAGCGGTAGAAATGAGCTTTCGTTCGAAGACAGAGTTCAGCTTGAAGAATGGTATGTTTTGAATTGGTCGCTTTGGCTTGATATTATACTTATGTTCAAAACGGCAGGTGTCGTCCTGACTGCGAAAGGTGCATATTAAGGGAGTGTAAAACGGAATGGATTCACAAAAACCGAAAGTGCTCGTCATAGCTGACAGCACTGTTGAACCTCTGAAAAATTACATCTCGAACTTCGAAGAGATTTCCGTTGATATTGCTCCGTTCGATCAGGTAATACCGACTTTGCTTTCGCAAAATCTGCAAGAATATAAATTAGTTGTTGTTCTATCTCAGCTTGAAAAAATTTCTCCTACATTTGCCGAACTTGCGGAATCAAATCAAACCAATAGCGAGCAAATTTTTTCCGAAGTGCGTGAATTTGCCGAAATTTTACGTTCAGCGGCTACTAAAACCGAGTGGCTAATTGTCTATAACTGGGTACCGCCGAGATGGGGAATATTTAATTCTCTTACCGGTTGGTCAAATTCGGGTGTTAATCGAATTTTGAACCTTGCGAATGAGACTCTCGCTCGAGAGCTTGATAATGTACGAAATATCGCTGTCATCGACCATTCTCAGTTGTTTATCGATGTGAACAATCGAATATTCGACCCGAAACTCTGGGCTATAGGAAAGATGCTTTATTCTTCGTATAGCTTTGAGGAGTTAGCGGGTCAAATTGTATCATTTGTTCGAGCTGCTACCGGAAAGAGCAGAAAACTTATTGCTGTTGATCTTGACAATACTTTATGGGGCGGGCTGGTCGGCGACGTTGGCTGGGAAAACCTCAAACTCGGTGGTACGGACGCGATAGGTGAGTCGTTTGTTTTGTTTCAAAAGCAACTTAAAGCGCTCAAAAATCGTGGTATTCTATTGGCACTGGTCAGTCAAAATTATGAGGATCTCGCACTTGAAGCGATAGATAAGCATCCTGCGATGGTATTAAAACGCGACGATTTCGTAACGTGGCGGATAAACTTAAACAGCAAAGCTGACAATATTTGTGAAATTGTCGATGAGATAAATATCGGCTTGCAGTCGGTGGTGTTTATCGATGATACCCCTCAGCAGCGGAGTCTTGTGAAGGAGACACTGCCCGAAGTGCTTGTTCCCGATTGGCCCGAAGATCCCGTTTTATATCCTTATGCGCTGAAAAAGCTGTATTGCTTTGAGCAGTTTCAATTGACAGCTGAGGATAAAAAACGTACGGAGATGATAAAGGGCGAGCGAAAGCGAAAAGCGAGTTTGACAAGGGGAATTTCTCGCGAAGATTGGCTTAAACGTCTGAATGTTAATATTAGAATTGAAAAAATCAACAAAGGCAATATCGTAAGGGTGGCTCAGCTATTGAATAGAACAAATCAGTTTAATCTGACAACGCGACGAATGAGTGAAGAAAGTTTTATGCAATGGCTTGATGAGAAAAGAGACATTAGGAGTGCTTATGCAATTTCGGCATCTGATAAGTTTGGTGAATATGGCCTGATCGGTGTGATTTCGTTTGAAACTGAAGACAATACTATAAGAATTTGTGATTTTTTGGTAAGCTGTCGAGCGGTGGGGCGGGGTATAGAAGATGCTATAATCGCTTTTGTTTCTCAGCAAGCGGTTGATAGTAATAAGGAAAAAGTAATAGCGGAATTTGTGCCAACAGCTAAAAATCGACCGATGAGGGAATTTCTGGAAAAAATCGCTGATGATGTTAACGAAGATACATTTACGTTTATTCCTCAAAATCACAAATATCCCGAGTATATCAAAAGAGAGATAATCGATGGACAGACTACTTGAGCAGGTAAAACAGACAATAGCTGACACTTTGAAAGTCGATATTAAAACCATCGCAGATGATGCTACACAAGATGATGTAGCAGCTTGGGATTCTATGGGGCATTTGAATATTATAATGGAGCTTGAGAGAAGGTTTAGCGTGTCTTTTTCTACGGAAGAGGCAATCAATAGTTTATCTATTCCCAAAATTATCGAGACACTCAAAGGAAAGCTCAATGGCAGTTGAAATCATTTCGTTTGAAGATAAATATTGGAGCTTGCTAAGGGAATTCCTCAATCGCTACTGGAAGGAAAATCACCCCGTTTGCAGAAAGGAGCTATTCTATTGGCAATACAGAGGCGGTGGTGCTTTGAAAATTGCAATCGAAAGGGGAGAGATTATCGGGTTTTTAGGAGCTATTCCCGGAAAGTATATTTTGGATGGTAAACTCATCAGGGGTGTTGCCCTTGCGATATGGGTGGTAATCGAAAAATATCGCAATTCCGGGCTCGGAATCTTGCTGCTAAATGAGGTGGAAAAAGAAAATGATTGTGTTGTCTGTTTGGGGGTAAACAAAGCTGTTGTCAAATTTTACGAGATGCGCAATTATAAATATCTGGACAGACTCAACCGATATGTAATTCCGCTCGATGAAAATTTGTATTCCGAACTTGTTGGCGGTAGTTGGTAGGTGGATTTCGAAATCGCAAATTCCTTATCGCCGACAGAGTTTTCCGCTGATAATGCCTTTTGTATATGGAAAAATTTTGCGAAAACAAACGGGATAAGGTTTGCATTATATCGCGACGAAGATTTTTGGAATTGGCGATATAAGCAATCCGTAGGCTTTGATTATCTGTGCTTTGCCGATGGGGATAGTCTTTTGGTCGGTCGGTTCGATGAAATCACGGATGCCGATAACGATAAGCTTAATGGGAAAAAGGTATTCCGCATAATCGAGCTATTGGCTTTATCGGAGAGTTGGAATCGTTTTTTGCAAGCCTCTTTATTGTGGGTGAAAGAGCAGGGGGCGATATTAGCTGACTTTCAAATAAGTTCGCAATCGTTTGACAAATTGTTGTTTTCTACGGGATTCAGAAAAGCTGATACCCAAAATCCGGTTACAAAAATACCCGCTATCTTTACGCCTATTCGTCATGACGTTCCGCCGATAAACCTTGTAATCAAGCTGTCCGATAATCCGGATATTGATTTTGATGACACGTATTTTGTAAAATCCGACGGCGATATGGACAGACCCATTGACTAAAAATAAAATCTGCAATCCGTATCGCAAAGGCCAGCTTATTGATTTATAATATTCGTTATGAGCGAAAGGAAACAAAAAGTATTGGTCGCAATGAGCGGCGGCGTAGATAGCTCGG
>WFQY01000270.1 GCA_015486815.1 Phycisphaerae bacterium
GCCCAAGGGATATCAGAATATTTCTCTCTTATAAAATCAGGAACATGCTTTGATGCTTCGCCTATGATTTCCAAATGCCGAATAACAGCGCTGCTGGTTTTTTCATCCGCAACAAAATCTTCATATCGCATATCTCCGACAAAATTCTCTATTTTCGATATGCTTTCGATAATATCTTCGATATAAAGCAAATAATCTCTGCTCATCAAACCGGAACCATCTCTTTCAAAATTTTGTTTTCGAGTTCTTTTCTAATAACCTGTTTTCTGACAAGATCAACCTTTGACGAGAGTAACTCTTCAAGATATCTTTCCAATTCTATAAAAGTAAGCAAATCAGGAGTTTCATCAAATTCGACCAAGATATCAACATCACTTTTATCTGTCTGCGCATCTCTAACCACAGAACCAAAAACCGCTATTTCTGTTACTCCGTATTTCCGCTTAAGATCTTCTTTGTGCTCTTTTAATATAGTTTGTATTTCCGATAAGCTTTTCATCCTTCTGCTCCAATTGCATACGACTATTATATTATTTTAAGCGAAATTTTAAGATATGTCCAAAAGATAGTTGTTATACTTTGCAATGGGGATGCGTGTCGTGTTTGTAGGCAGAATTTCCACAGCTATTGATTTCGGATGCTCGCAAAATTGAATTCTATCAGTAACGTATCTGCATTTAGCAGTCGAATTTCGAATTTAGGAAAACCCGGTCTGTAATTGAATGTCAGCCGAATCAGCCTTGTTCTGACATTCTTGAGTGCGAAGCATGCCGTTGGTAAATATCAGAACAAGGAAATTTGCATTAAAATAGTGGCTTCATGTCGGTTCGGAACATTCTGATATTCTTGAGAATGTTAGAACGTCAATTGCCGAACATGGGCGAGAAACGCAAATCCGTAGGGGCGAACCTGTGTGTCCGCCATAATTTTTGGGCAGACACGCAGGTCTGCCCCTACAGCCAACCGCCTACGCTTTACCCCCTACTGTCCACAGCTTACCGCCTACGTTTCTCTCTTCGCTCTTCTCTTTTCTCTCCTCACTCCTCGTTCTTTTATTCCGGTGGGATTATTGAGTTTACTTTTTCGGAAAGTTGGCGATAGCCTTGAACGATATCCTTACAGACAAATTCGAGTTTGCGTCTCAGAGCTCTGCGTTCATGCAATACACCTCGTGCAAGCTGCCTCATACGCATAAGACGCTTTAGCCTGAGCTGATGTTTGCGATGCTGCTCTATGGCTTTATGAATCGTTTCGGTGAGGTTATCAAGATCGAATGGCTTGACAAACATATCTCTTACGCCGAAACGCATCGCTTCGATGGCACAATCGAGAGAAGGGTGTCCTGTCATAAATATCATCGGGCGTTGACCGTCGCTATTGAGGAGTTCGGAAAGTTTCAACCCGTTCATATCCGGAAGAAGATAATCGACAATTATAAGCTCAGCCCATTTGTCTGCGTCAAGCTCCATCGCTTCGGTTGCATCACTCGCTCGACGCACCTGAGCATCCATACTATACGTAAGATGCTCTTCCAAAAGCTCGGAAATAGTAATATCATCTTCCACCACAAGAATTCTCGGCGGATTGCCTGAAGTGTTTTCAATTGTAGGTGCTGTTTGTTCCATCATTTCCTTTTTCCTTTCGCATCCATGCAAGAAAATTTACAAGTCATTATTCGACATTTATTCCCAAAGGAATTTCACTTCGCTCAACATTTGTCATTTTATTTTTTGTTTTGTCTCGAAGGAACTTTTATGAACGCTGTTGTTCCTTCGCCCTGCTGGCTTTCGAGCCAAAGCACACCATCATTCGATTGAATATATCTATATGCTCGCGAAAGTCCGAGCCCTCGTTTCCTTCCCGCAGGCTGAGCTGAGAAGAAAGGCTCAAAGGCTCTGTTGAGTATCTGCGGTTCCATTCCCGGGCCATTGTCAGCGATTTTTATATAGGTATATTCGCCTTCGTCATCACTTACGACTTTAATATCAATTTTCAAATCTTCTTTCCCACAAACATCGAGAGCGTTTTCCAA
>WFQY01000271.1 GCA_015486815.1 Phycisphaerae bacterium
ATTCTGTAGGGGCGAACCTATGTGTTCGCCCTGACCTTTCGGGCAGACACACAGGTCTGCCCCTCCCGCCTACGCCTCTTCTCAATCAACAATCATCAATTCTCAATCATCAATTCTTCTCTCTTCTCTCCTCTCTCCTCTCTCCTCTTTCTTCAATCCCCAATCCGCAATCCACAATCCGCAATCTCTTCTCCCCTCTCCTCTCTCCTCGCTCTTCTCTACTCCGGCCTAAGTGAGATGCCAAACAATGCGAGTTTCTCTTTTATTTCATTAAGCGAGACCGATCCGAAATTCTTAACTCCCATCAGCTCAGCTTCGGAATATTTCAGCAGGTCGCCTATTGTTTGGATATTCAGATTTTGCAGACATTTTTTGCTACGCACCGATAGCTGAAGTTCATCTATCGATTTTTCGAGAACGCTCGGATCGGGGCTGCTATCTTCCGGAGCACTTCCTGGCAAAATAGCAGCTGCCTTCTTCGAAGCCTTATCTTCGACCGCCTGTCCAAGTCTGAGATTTTTAGATGTCAGTATAACTTTGATTTCATTAAGCGATGTCTCCCCGAAATTCTTATATGCCAAAAGTTCCGCCTCGGTAATTCTTGTCAAATCGCCGAGCGTGCGAATTCCCATCTTCTTCAAGCAGTTTCTACTTCGCACGGAAAGCTCAAAATCGCTTATAGGCATATCGAGCACTTGCTGAAACTTATCACGCTGTTTTTCTATCTCTTCGTCATATCTCATCGTCAACGAACCTTGAATATCCTTTAGGAACAGCCTGGCTCGTTCGTGGTTCGGATAGACCTCAAGAATCTGCTTAAGCAAACTCTCAGCTTTATGGTATTCGCCCCTATCTTCATACAGCACTGACAGATTAAGCATCGCATTTACATTCACAGGCTGCCTTTGCAGGCATTGCAGATAAAGGTCTATCGCATCTTCTTCATCACCGTGCAAGTCTTCCATATACGCCAGCCGGAATATCGCAGGTACATAATCATCACTTACTTCCATTGCCTGCTCGTACATTTCCATTGCCTGCTCATAATCACCTTCAAGCTCGAGCAACCTACCCTGCTGATAGTAATAATAATGACTTTCCGGTGCTGACTTTTTGAGCTGCTTAAGATATTCGTTCGCAGATTTGATATCTCCTGCAAGCCTCGCCGTCTCTGCTAACTCCGCTAATACCTGTGGCTCATCCCATCCTTTATTTCTTGCACGCTCGAAATCAACTATTGCATGCTCATAATCTTCAAGTCCCTTAAACGCCAAACCCAAAAGCCAACGCTTTTGCGCACCTTCGGAAGCCTCACGTAAAAAACTTATAGCCCGCTCATAATCACCTACCACGATAGCAGCTATCGCAAATTTAATCGCCTGCTCACCGGACGCAGAGTTTTTCCCCGCTATATACTCCGCCAACTGATAGCGATTCGGAGCTGAGCTGGCTGCGAATAATTCTATTTCCCTGAACATTTGTTCAAAATTTTCGTATTCCGTTTTGAACAGTTCTTCAACCTTTTCCACTGTCGATTTCATTTTGATAATTCTCCTGAAAAAACTAATCCGCTGACAATTGAAAGCTAACATTATACCACAGTAATTACAAATTGCAAGTAGCCCACCACCCGCATACATCGATGGTTGCATCCCGTGTCTGTAGGTAGGATTTTCACAGCTATTGATGTCAGATGCTCGTAAAACCAAATTCTATCAGTAGCATATCGGCATTTAGCAGTCAAATTTCGAATTTAGGAAAACCGGTCTGAATTGAATGCCAGTCGAATCAGCTTTGTGCCGACATTCTAACATTCTTAAGAATGTTAGAATGTCTCGAACAGACATAAAACCGCTATTTCAATGCAAATTTCCTTATTCTAATATTCTTAAGAATGTCAGAACGTCAATTGCGCAATACAGGCGAGAAACGCAATATTCAAGCATTTTGAGATTTTTGGGATTTTGAGCAGATAAGGCCGCCACCTCGCTTCGATACGATTCCGCCTGTCGGCGGAATCACTCAGCGACCGGCATTCCCGTGCGTTGAGTAGTTCCGCCCCTAAAGGGGCGGAACGTATCGAAGCGCCGACCCAAAAATATTCTTCCGCATCAACAGAAAATCTATCCAGCGATAGGCCTGCGGTAAAAGGGAAGTTTTACAATCTCAGCTTGGTGGCGGCCCTTGCCTATCTCAACACTAACGATAGTGCCGACATCAGCGTATTCGATATCGACATACCCCATCGCAATGCTTTCTTTAAGTGTCGGTGCAAAACAGCCACTCGTTACATAGCCACACTCTTTGTCTTCGCAAAATATCTTATAGCCAGCTCGAGCGGCACGGCGTGTTTTTAATTTAAGCCCAACACGCTTTTGTTTAACGCCCTGCTTTGCGATCCGAGCAATAGCTTCCCTACCCATAAAATCTTTTTCCATACATACTGCGAATTTCAGCCCCGCCGTCAACGGGTCGATTTGCTCCGTCAATTCGTGGCCATAAAGCGGCAGTCCCGCTTCGAGACGCAACGTATCGCGAGCACCGAGCCCAACGGGCTTGACGAGCTTTTCGTCATCGATGGTAATACCTATAAGCTGAGCCCATATCATCGGGCAGATTGTCGATGGTATAACCACCTCAAAGCCGTCTTCGCCTGTATATCCGCCACGAAATGCAATATATGAAATCCCCATAAACTCACCAGCGTGTAGCTGACGATGGGCTAAGTTTGTCAATTCGCCCGGCAAAAGTTTGGATATCATCTGCGCAACTTTCGGACCTTGAATTGCAAGCATCGACGTCTGAAACGTCCTATCAATAAGCGTCGTACCGGGGGTAAGATTTTCTTCTATATGACGCTCTATCTTCTCGCGATTACTCGCATTGCAAACGATATAAAATTTATCTTTACCAATCCGCGAGACCATCAAATCGTCCAAAATTCCGCCATCCCTGTTGCACATCAGCGAATATCGCGTCTCGTTTATTTCCATATCGATAATCTGTCTGGTACATAGAAAACTCAGACTTTCCGCTGCTCCCGAGCCGGCAACTTCAAGCCTACCCATATGTGAAACGTCAAACAATCCGATATTTTCACGTGTCCAATTATGCTCCTCGATTATCGATGTATAATACAAAGGCAGAGACCAGCCAGCAAATTCCACCATCTTAGCACCAAGCTCAACGTGCGATTGATACAGAGACGTTTTATACATACTCACTTTCCCTTATCTACAAAATTACGCAAAATTATATCTCGTGTTGCAATTGCCATATCTGAAATTTATAATATAAAG
>WFQY01000272.1 GCA_015486815.1 Phycisphaerae bacterium
GGATTGGGAATATCAAAATGTTTTACAACATCGGGCAATTCAGAAAATTGCCTTGCAGTTTTCGGCGTAATCATCAATGTCCCCCAGCGGAGATAAGCAGGATATGGTACAGGATTATTTCGTTTAGTTACCAATGCCCTGACCAGCATCGCTGGTCCTTTGCAGGGCGTAAGATTGTCATCAGGCTTAGGCGAAAAACTTACTGCTACCTCGTAACAATGTCCGACGTCCATAATATTTTCCTTATCTTTTAGAACAAAATGCGCTATGCCGTTTTCATCGGTAACTGCTTTGCGAATGTCAGGTGAGTCCCATACATTGACAGGATTTACCCGACCATCAGGTTGAGGCAGCCTTAAATTTCTCACACGTAATTCGAGCTCACGTCCAGCTACCGGTTTACCATCAGCTGTGAGCTGCGCACGAAATGCGTTAATATATTGATTACCGTCTTCCGAAAGCTCGCGTTCAAGAGTCAATTTCGTAGGCTTCGGCAAAGAGACTTTAATTCTAAACGAATGAGTCCCTATATACATATCAATTTCACCGAATCGCGTATCGCCACCTTCGTGCCAGACAGTCAGAAACCTTCCCTCGCCGAGATATTCTATCATCGGCTGATATTTGCAAACCGGTGCTCCCTCGATTTCATACCAGTTTTCACCCAAATCATTCGAGCAGGAATATACCCCGCCCCGCCGAGCGCCGACAATCAAACCGTCTTCGGTAATCGTTACCGTCTCGGGAGTAAATCCACCTTGACGATTAGTTTCCCAATCATCGGGCGAGCCTCTGCGTATTTCCATCAACGGCTCGTTTACCCAACCGGTTGATGTCCTACGAACAATCTGCCTTACCGCTCTGCCAGCTTGCACCGTCGAATTGATAAACAAAAGTGAACCATCGTCCAATTCAACAAAGTCAGGCTCCCACGCTTCTATTCCCGGCAAAATATAATGCGGACCATCCCAACTATATCCGCCGTCTTCGGAAATCATAAAACACGTCTGTATAGGCTTTATTTCACCGGCAATAGATGTATGCCTACCCGCACGTTCACCACCGGGTCCAAAACTCCACTCAATCGGACCAGCTGCTATAATAGCTCCGTTTCGCAGTTTCTTAAACTTGTGTCCGTAAAAGAATTTATCTTGCAAAAACCGCGAAATCTCTTTCCACGTATTCCCGCCATCGGTTGATTCTTCGACAATACTGCACATTCTTTCTTCGGGCGGCAATTCATAACGATAATGCTGAGTGCCTATCAATCGCACCAATCGGCCATCGGGAAATCCGACGTGCCAATAGTGCCTCGTATGCACCATGCATCTGCCCGTTTCCTGCCACGTTTGTCCGCCATCGGTTGATTTGAGATTGACATATTCACTTATTAAATTAGGATTAGCTGCGGGCAAAGCATCGAGAAGGATTCTATACGGAAGAGCCATCGCTTCGACGAACTCCAGCGTCGGCGGTTTGAAATCGGGATTTTTGCCCCTGCGTATCTCGTTAAACGCAATTCCCAAATCGCCATTGCCAAACTGAAACAGGCTCGCCCAAGCGGTATATCCCGGACGGACTTTCGGATAATAAACCACCCGCTCATCAAAATCCAACGCCTGTGCATAAACTTTTTTGCTCATTACCTATGCCCTTCAAATTCTACTACTCAAATAACCGTCCCGCATCTCTAACAACATCAATCACAGCTTGTATGTTTTCCCACGGATAAGGCGGATATGGTGCGTTGGTATCGCCAAGTATATGTTTGTATCCATCAACCGATTCGATTACATATCTAGCCTGCTTGATAACACTATCGGATGTTTCTTCATAAAACAGTTCACAGTTAATTCCACCACGCGTAACAATATCAGCTCCGATATCAGCTCGTGTCTCGGCAAGATTGTCAATATCACCCGTAGGAGGCGATGATAAACTTTCGAGTATATCAACTTCCATCCGCTGATATGCATTCATCTTCGCAATATGCTTGAGTTTACCGCACGTATGAAGCCAAGCCAACTTACCCTGCGAATGAACAAAATCGTTTATTCGTTTCGCCTGCGGTATCATATATCTTTCGTATAAATCGGGCGAGAGCCATTCGAACCCGTTAATCGCATAGCTATACAAATCCACATTATTCTCCGCTGCTATTCCAAGCCAAACCTGCGTCATCCGCCAATGATGCTCCATCAACTCCTTGAATAGTTCCTGCCTCTCGTATATTCCATAAATAGCTGTCGTTTGATCCATATAGAAACAGCTCATCAGTTCAACCGCTGGACAGAAGATATGAATATGCGTCGGAAATTCACCTTTGACCTGTTCGATGATTGATTTGATATCTTTGTCAACCTTTTTTCGAATTGCAGGATTCTTGACAATCTCATCTGTGCTCTTTCGAATGAAGTTCGCCAGCGTAGGCCAATCATCTTCGTCTTTGACAAAATGCTCTCGATGGAAAAATCCCTGCGTAGGAGAATTTTCCGTGATTTCCGTCAAAACTTTTTCAGGCGTGGTGAAATATTTGTAAGTCATCGTCCCACCGTCAGCGGTTTTTTCGGTCTTCGTTTCTATTTTATACCCATCCAAAAAATCAACCGCTTCGAACGGCAGAGGCATACCAACGCACGCAGCATTATGCGTTCCGGTCTCGTGTGCTGTTTTTATCGCATCTTCCCAAGTCGTTTCATCGAGAGGCTTATTCAGATAAGAAGCAGCTATCTCCTTTCCGCCAAGACCGAAAAGTATAGGCATATCTCTCGCATCACCATTACGAATCCAGTCCAACAATCTTTCGCGTTTTGTGGACATTCATCATATTTCCTTTATGTCTATTATCCCGCATTCGATATCTTCTTTATTCACCGAATAGCCTATCAGTAACTTCTCGCCATCGATCAGACAACACGGATATTGATATCCATCTTCCTTGAGCAAGCCAGGCAATCTTTGTGAAGTCGGGTCGTCAACGACAATATAAACCTTATTGAACACATACCCGTCATCACTTAGCATCAACATAAGATGCCTGCGATTGAGCAACGTAGGAAATGCATTATTGCAGAGAAAATATCGCCCGTCCGTCAATCTGCCCGCATAAAGCCTTGCCATCGAATCGGGAATATCCGAAATCATAGGCTCGGAAAATGTCTTTCCGCCATCGCTACTGAAACTCACCCACGCCCGGCACGACCTACCTTCATCCCGCCAAAAGATTACGATCGTCCCGTCATCGGTCTGATACCATGTAGATTCGCCGTATGGAAAAACCGCACCAAACGGCTGAGGTACCGGAATAATCTCAGGCTGATCGCAAATATCCGTTCCCGGCCAACGAAGTATCGCTGGTCCTTCTTTCAACGCTGCTACGCACAACAAGTGGCCATCCGCTGTTTCTCGCGGAGCTTCGAAAATCCATCTGAAATTATCGGGAAAAGTAAATACCTTTTCCCACTTTTCTCCGTCGGACGATTCATAAACACTGACTTCGTGGCTTTCCGGATCGATCCGACGCATTCCCGGATGTTTCGCATCGATGCTTGTATCTTCTTTCATTCCGACGATGAGAAGTTTATCTTCGGTTGCCTTGATGGCGATACAATTATGAGCGACAACCTTATCATTTCTATCGCCCGCGATAACAATTGCTTCCGACCAGTGTTGGCCGTCATCGGAACAAGATAACAAAATCCGCTGACCTGCTGCCTCCTCATCGACAATGCCGTTAGACCAAGCAAAATAATATCTCCCTTTGAATTTTGTAATCTGCGAATGATGATTGAATGAACCGGTTTCTCTCGTGCCCGTATAAACGCGCGAGCGTTTCACCGGTACATAGGGAATAATAAACGGATTTTCTCCGCGCGGGCCTCTGTCGTCATACCGCAAAAGACACCCCCCTTCTTGCATTGAATACTGCATATGAAATCGCCCAAGCCTTTCTGCGACATCTTCGTCAAGCATCGTAACAAATTTTCGTTCGACAACGTTAAGAGGACACTGATTAGCTTTTGAGGCAGGACACATAACAAAATCTCCTACAAGAAAAATTAACTCCTTATGTACCAATCAAACCAATTTATATGATAATTTTCACTAATACGCACAAAATAGCACGCCGAACAATTTTGTCAA
>WFQY01000273.1 GCA_015486815.1 Phycisphaerae bacterium
AAAGATGAGATTGCCCTTACTACGAATTATGCGACGGGCTATGCGCATCAGCCCGGAACTGATAGCTGGTCGGATATGTATATTGTCAAGCCTGACGGGCGGATAATCTTTGTGAAGACCTTTGCGGATATGATGTATCAGCCTTTGGGGTATGATATAAATAATGACGGTAAGCTTGAAATCTTAGCGGGCTGTTATGACGGGAAAGTCTATGTTTGCCGCCTCCGGTAATTTAAGGCAGGGGGGGAATTTTGTTGACAATCGCGGGTAAAATCGTATTTTTAAGATTATGTGAGGTTAGGTGGAGATTTTTCGTTTTTACAGTCAGCTTTTGGAGATAGGAAAATGGCCAAGATAAAATTAGCGATTGTCGGGGTCGGTAATTGTGCTTCAGCTCTTGTTCAAGGGATTTTTTATTATCGTAACGGAAGAGATTTATCGAGTGCGGGACTTTTGCATCCGGAGATAGGAGGATATCGGCTTGAAGACATAGAAGTAGTGGTAGCTTTCGATGTCGATGAGCGAAAGGTAGGTCGAGATGTTTCAGAAGCGATATTTGCTAAGCCGAATTGCACGAAGACATTTTGCAAAGACGTTCCGAAGCTTAATGTTGAGGTGCAGATGGGGAATATACTCGACGGGGTGCCGGCGCATATGGCGGATTATCCTGCTGAGCGTGCATTCAGGGTAGCGGACAGCAAGCCCGTGGATGTGGTGAAGGTATTGAAAGAGTCGGGTGCGGATGTTTTGGTGAACTATCTGCCTGTCGGCTCGCAGCAGGCGACGGAATTTTATATGGAAGCTGCTTTGGAGGCTGGCTGCGGTGTGGTGAATTGTATTCCGGTATTTATCGCATCGGATAAAAAATGGTCGCAGAGGTTTAAGGATGCGGGATTGCCTATCGTAGGGGATGATATAAAGAGTCAGCTTGGTGCGACGATAACGCATAGGGTTTTGACAAAGTGCTTTAATGACAGAGGGGTAAAGCTCGAGCGGACATATCAGCTTAATACTGCGGGCAATACGGACTTTCTTAATATGCTCGAACGCAGCAGATTGGTAAGTAAACGAGTTTCGAAGACCGAGGCGGTGCAGTCGCAGCTTGATGAGCCGCTGGACGATAAGAATATTCATATCGGGCCGAGCGATTTCATCTATTGGCAGGACGATAATAAGGTGTGTTTTATTCGTATGGAAGGTAGGCAGTTTGGCGATGTGCCGTTTAATCTTGAATTGAGATTGAGTGTTGAGGATTCGCCTAATAGTGCGGGCATTGTCGTAGATGCAATCCGCTGCTGTAAGCTTGCTTTGGATAGAGAGATAGGCGGTGCGTTAAAAGCGCCGAGTGCGTTTATGATGAAGCATCCGCCTCAGCAGTATGCCGATTGGGAGGCGCGTCAGCTTTTGGAGGCGTTTATCTCCGAGGCGATATGTGAAGAGACGGTAGCTGCGGAATCGCTCTCGAGTTAATGTAACAAGTTATGTGTAATGTTAGTAAAGATATGCGGAATAACGAATCCGGAAGATGCGATTTTCGCTGAGCAGGCGGGGGCGGATTTTTTAGGCAATATTTTCGTTAGGAAATCCAAACGATATATCACAGCTGACCAAGCGGAAGAGATTTTGCGCAACATAGAGGGTCGAGCGACGCCTGTTGCATTGTTCCGGGATGAGGAGATTGAAACTGTCGTTGATGTGGTTGGTGGGCTTGGCTATAAAATCGTTCAGCTACACGGAAGCGAAGATAAAGATTATGTTGAGGAATTGACAGAACGGCTGCCTGCGTGCGGGATTATCAAGGTATTTTTTGTATCGGGGGTGGAAACTATCGGACAGATGGTGGAATTTTATTCATCGGTTCGTAGGCGTGAGAATATTTTTGCATTTTTGCTGGATTCAGCAAGTGGTGGTGGAAGTGGTGAGCGGTTTGATTGGCGGAGTATAGCTGGCGGAGTTGATAGGTGGCGGACATATCTGCCGAAGATATTTTTAGCTGGCGGATTGACGGTGGATAATGTTCGCGAAGGAATAAAAATAATCAAACCCGACGGTGTGGATATTTCGAGTGGCGTTGAAATTAGTGCTGGTAAAAAGGATCGGAATAAGGTAAAACAATTCATTTCTTTAGCGAAAGGGAGAAATATAAATGGCGAAAAAGATGAAATATGATGTAAAAGACCTTAAGTTGGCGGAGCTTGGTAAGAAACGGATATTATGGGCTGACGGTGATATGCCTGTATTAGCGATTCTTCGCAAGCAGTTTGAAAAAGACAAACCGCTGAAGGGAATGCGGATGAGTGCGTGTTTGCATATCACTGCGGAGACAGCGAATCTTGCGAGGACGCTTGTAGCAGGCGGAGCCGATCTTGTATTGTGCGCATCGAATCCGTTAAGTACGCAGGATGATGTGGCAGCTGCTCTTGTGAAATATTTCAAGATACCGGTTTTTGCAATCAAAGGTGAAGATCGTAGGACATATTATAAGCATCTGACAGCTGCTATTGATCATAAGCCCAATATCACGATGGACGATGGAGCTGACCTTGTTAATGAGCTTCACACCAAGCGGAAAAAAGAGGCGGAGAATATTATCGCGTCGATGGAAGAGACGACGACGGGCGTGATTCGTTTGCGGGCGATGGAAGCAAAAGGGATATTGAAGTTTCCGGTGATAGCGGTAAATGATGCGGATACGAAGCATCTGTTTGATAATCGGTATGGAACGGGACAGAGCACTATTGACGGAGTGATTCGCGCGACGGATATGCTGCTTGCAGGCAAGGATGTGGTTGTTGCCGGCTACGGCTGGTGTGGTAAAGGATTTGCAATGCGAGCTGCTGGTATGGGCGCTCACGTTACGGTTACCGAAGTCGATTCGATTCGTGCGTTGGAAGCGACGATGGATGGCTATCGCGTATGCACGATAGAAGAGGCAGCAAGTTACGGCGATTTGTTTGTTACGGTAACGGGCAATAAACACGTCTTAAGGCCTGAGCATTTCCGGAAGATGAAAGATGGTGCGATGGTAGCTAATTCCGGACACTTCGATGTCGAAATAGACATTCCGGGGCTGAAGAAGCTCGCCAAGAGCGTACGTAACGTTAGGCCTTTTGTTGATGAATTTACGCTGAAGAATGGCAAGCGGATTCGTTTACTCGGACAGGGCAGGCTGATAAATCTGGCAGCAGCTGAGGGGCATCCAGCGTGCGTTATGGATATGAGTTTCTCGACTCAGGCACTTACCAGTGCGTTTGCAGTTAAGAATAAAGGCAAGCTTGAGATTAAAGTTCACGATGTACCTGCAAGCATTGATAAGAAAGTAGCTGAACTCAAACTCAAGTCGATGGATATAAAGATTGACAAATTGACCGCTGTCCAGAAACGCTATTTGGCGGAGAGCGGCGAAGGAACATAAAGATTGTTAATAGGTAATAGTTCAATGGTATAATTGGGGGCGATGTATATTCATCGCCTCCTGTTAATTTTCACCGGAGTAGATAATGGCAGTAGTTGAAGCATTCAAAGGGATACGATATTCACTGAAAGACGGTACGGATATTTCCGATAAGATAGCGCCGCCTTACGATGTGTTGAGCGAGGCGGATAAGCAGAAGCTATTGAGCCGTTCCGAATATAATATTGTAGCGATTGATTTACCTCATACACCGCCTAAGACAGCGGGGCCGCTGGAGTGTTATCAGCGTTCAGCTAAGATTTTCGAAAGTTGGCTTGATGACGGGATTTTGGTTCGCGATGAGGAGCCTGTCGTTTATCTGTATCAGCAACGATTTACTTATAACGATCGTGAGTATGTCAGGCGTGGTTTTATAGCAAGGCTCAGGATAGAAGAGTTCGGATCGGGCTCTGTATTCCCGCACGAGAAAACTTATGGCGGGCCTAAAGAAGATAGGTTGCTGCTGACAAAATACACGCGAGCGAATATATCGCAGGTATTTTGTTTGTTTGACGACCAGACGAATGAAATTACCAAGACGCTTTATAATCGTGCGAAATATCCGCCGACGTATATCGGGCAGCTGGATAATGTCGTCAACGAGGTATGGACGCTTGGCGATAGGGAGCTTTGCCATTGGTTGACCAATCAGATGAAGAATAGAAAAATTCTCATCGCTGACGGCCATCATCGGTATGATACGTCGCGAATGTATCGCGATTATCTTCGTGAAACGGAAGGGATGGACGAAAATCATCCTGCTAACTATGTCGGGTGTATGTTTGTATCGATGTCTGAACCGGGTTTGGCAATATTGCCGACGCATCGATGTATTTTCAGTATGAAGAAGATAAGCCTCGACGCATTAGCGGAAAAGTTGGCGGATAAGTTTGATATTGCATTTAAGGAAAATGTAAATACGGGGGCGGATTTGGAACGTGCGGTTAGCGATTTCGGTGCGCTTACGTTGGCGTTTTTCCGTGCGGATGATAAGCGAGTGCTTCTGGCACGCCCGAAGGATGCGGATAATCTGTTAGCTGACCTTGCGGACGAATACATTCTTCATTGGCGTAAGCTGCCTGTTGCGATTTTGCATCATTATGTTTTGGAAAGAATAATTTATCCGCAATGGCTTGGTGGTCAGACGCCGACGATTGAGTATCTTCATTTGGCAGACGAGGCGTTGGAGTTTACGAAGTCTAATCCCGATGTGCTTGGTGTGTATGTACCTGCTACGCCAATAAAAGCGGTGCGTAATATAAGTCTCGCTGGTCAGCTTATGCCGCAAAAGAGTACGTTTTTCTATCCGAAGTTAGCTACAGGCTTGGTGATACATCCGTTGTTTTAAGCAAAAAGTCTTTAGCTATTAGTCCGTAGCTATTAGCTAAAAGCTAAAAGCCAAAAG
>WFQY01000274.1 GCA_015486815.1 Phycisphaerae bacterium
GTATTAACCGATCATGCACCATGTTATCTCAAACGGTTGGGCTTTCCGGATATTTTTGGCGAGTCCGGAGATAATGAAGCGATTTTCAGCAAATATGGCATAAATACCGAATGTATCATCGAAGCTGTCCAAAAAATGTGTAAAAAATGAGGTGCGAAATGAAAATAGCGGTTATTAACGAGACGAGTTCTGCTGACAAAAATAAAGACATTATCGCTGCCCTTGAAGGAAGAGGACACGAGATCATCAACGTTGGGATGACAAAGACCGGCGCCAAACCGGAGTTGACATATATCCATACGGGTCTGCTTGCAGGGATTCTCCTGAATCTTAAAAAAGTTGATTTTGTCGTCGGGGGATGTGGAACTGGCCAAGGTTATTTGAATTCTGTGATGCAATATCCGAGCGTTTTTTGCGGATTGATTCAAACGCCGTTGGACGTTTGGCTTTTCGGTCAGATTAATGGTGGAAACTGTATCTCGCTGGCGTTGAATTTCGGCTACGGCTGGGCGGGTGATATTAACCTGAAATTCATCTTCGATAGATTATTTGAGCTTCCGGAATTTGGTAAAGGCTATCCGCCACACCGAGAAGAATCTCAGCAAGCCAGTAGAAGAATGCTCGAAGAAATTTCTATTGCAACACATAAAAACCTTGGTGATATTATCACATCGCTGGATGATAAGGTAATAAAACCCGTGCTGAACTATCCTGGCGTAAAGGAATTGATCAATATTGATTCAATTGAAGATGAGCAGTTAAAGCAGGCATTTATTAAACGACTTTGATAGTTATCCAATAAAGCTGAACGAATATAATTTAGCTCGATTCAACTCGAACCGCAGGCGAATCATTTGTCCGTTGAACTTACCTATTCGCATTACGGTTTTATCGCTGGCATCTGATATTATCGTCTCAGATGTTTGGATGACATTTTCCTTCTCGTCTGAAATCAATATTGCTATCGAACCTCCCTCGCTAACATCGGCACTAATGGCGAGATGTTCACTTGAACATTTCACCGGTTTGGTAGTGATAGTTCCATTGCTATCCGCTTTATATCCTGCAAATCCGTCCTTACGTAGTCTTGCAAGACAAAATGAACCATTTCTCCAATCAGTATGCCTACCATTGCTGCCGGCATAATAGATTCTGATTTCATCATCTACGCATATCGGATTGGAAGCGGCATAAATACAACCACAATCATAGCTTGTCCTTTTTCCCAGTGGAATTAATTCCTGTCCCGGGCAAATACGGTTCCATGTAATCGTGTCTTTACTGTAAGCCAACTCGCAATAGACAAGATCTTTCTTATCGTCAAGTATCGAAATCAAACCCAGATACAGACCAGCATATCGGAAAACGGGCATCGAATAAATTTGTTTATCAGGATTGTCTCCGTCGAAGACTATTTTTGCCTTTGTCCAGTTGATAAAATCTCTGCTTTCAGTGTGTCCGACCAGACGGATGTGTTTATCGTGATTTTCCGTATTCCATAGACGGGTAATGCCTATATACTTTTCGCATTCCGAATCCCACAAAGCGTTGTTGTGAGTATCGCCAATTGCCTGAATGTTCTCGCAGAGTATCGGATCGGACCAATGAATACCGTCTGCGGAAAACGAAACACTCATTATTTGCTGTGCGTTTACAAAAAACATCTTGTAACGCCGACTTGCATCGGGGTCTCTTTCGTCCTTGAAAACTCCTGCACCGTGAACGCCGTCTTCATTTGCGCCTGTGCGTAATCGATAAACAATGTTATTTTCTGTGGAACCTTTGAATTCGTAAATTCCAATATCAGGTTTTATCCATTCGATTCCGTTTTCACTGATAGCATAACAGACAGCCATCTCCCTGGGATATAATCCTGCCTCGGTAAATTTGATGGTTTTTCGTTTTTCCACAGGTGTATTCTCTTCCGGGGATGAAACAATAAATGGACTATACCAGCATTTGTAAAGTTTTTCGTCGCGATCGTAAATAACGTTCGGATACAGATTGTCGAATCGCACTTCCCAAGGCTTGTCTTCTCCGAAGAGCGGATTCGCTTCGTCTTTTTGAACGTTACCCAATTCCAGCTTAACTCCGCACTTTGTTTCGACAATTCTCCGATCAAGCAATAGATATTTATGTTTTTGGTTTTCCATAGTTTTACTTGTTATTTCTCGTTTTCTTCGTGTACCTGTCCATCGTCAGTAATGTCGATGACCTCTTGCGAAAGACTTTTCAATAGTTTTATCAAATCTCTCGTTCCGCCAAAAATAAACAATATCGTAGCAAAAACACCCCACGAAAAAAAGGTAAATATAAACCATTTGTAATATGTAAGCCAGCTTGTTATGGCCACTTTATGCGTGATGAGATACCAAGCTGCTATTATTGCTCCTCCCGTCCAGACGCAACAAATAGTCCAAAGAATTATAAGTGTTCTACTCTTAATTTTATTTTTCCTCAGAGCCTCCAAGTTTTCGGGTTTGCGGTGTAAGAGTGCCTCTAAGTCGAATTTCGGGTCAGGCGTACATAGAGACACTATGATATACGAGGTTAAGGCACTTGCACATGCAAATAGTGCATAATGATAGCCATTTAATTCCAAGCCAAGTATCTTAAGATGTGGATAAAACATCTTTGCAATTAGCCCCGATATAGCAAGAATTGTTCCGATGATCATAGCGGCCCATGCACCTGCCGTAGTGCCACGACGCCAATAAAGAGCGCCCATAATAATGGCACCTGCGCCGGCATAATATATAGCCCCGCTGCTTTCCATAAACATATAGAGGTAGTCTGTTTGTTTGTATAATATACTGACCAGATAAATCAATATAGCAACCACTATCGTGCTCAACCTCAATGCCCACATATGTTGTTTTGGTGTCAGAGGTTTTTTCTTTAATGGCAGAATTATATCTTGTACCAAAATACCTGCCCAGCTTAAAAACAGCGAGTCATTGGTGCTGATAAACGCTGAGAGCATCGCTGCTACAAGAAACCCCATAATACCTATGGGGAGAACCTTTGATATAAAAATAGGTACGATATATTGAGAACGAACAGCTTCATTGGTTATAGTGTTGACATCTGCCTGAATACTCCCACTCAAACCGGAGAAACTGCTCAAATGCATTACGGCAAAACAGGCGGCAGGCACAAAGAACAAAAGCCCCCAGCCCATACCCAGTCGAAGGTAGTTAAACAGATACATCTTTCTCGCTTCTTCCGCATCGGTTGCCGATTGACGTGCCTGTTGACCAGGAGCCCAACAGACGATGCGATAGAGATACAGTAATGTTCCAAGTATTACGAACCATATATTGAACGGATTTTTGTTCGCTGATCCAAAAGGAGAAATAAGATCCATCGCATTAGGTTGTGAACTGTAAGCCTTCGCAATATGTTCCCATTGAACGACTCTATAAGTCGCAACGGTTACAATAATAAACATTAGCATTACGATGATGCCTTGTATAAAGTCTGTAACAATTACTGATACCTGCCCCCCGATAAAACAAAACACAAGTGAAACCAATATAAGCATGCCGGTAAGAGCTGGGATTGTTGGAATAGTCGTTCCCAATAGGTGCAGTTCCAGAGGCAATCCGCAGAAATATACAAAAAACCTGCCCCCTACGATGGGGAATATGCCGGAATTGATGATTCCTGATACAAAACAAACAATTCCACAAAATATTCTAAGCCTTCTACTTTTATATCGTTTTTGCAACAATTCATTAATAGTTAAGACTTTGGATTCACGAAGCCTATATACCCCCCACCCACTTAATGCTATCATCAGACTGGTGGCTCCACCACCGATGGCAAGATACCAATAAGCCAGACCTCCTGTATAAGCTGCCTGCATAGTCGCCAACAGCGACATAATACCTACACCCGCAGCAATATCACCGGAAACATTTCCCAAAAATTTGCCAACATTTCTGCCTGCAACAAGAAAGTCCGCAACGCTTTTTAGGTATTTTCTACACCCCAGTGCAACAAAATTTAATCCGAGAAGCATACCAGCAGCAATAAACCAATCAATCCAAGCCACAATTTTCCTCCATTACAAATATTGGTACGTACATCTTATATTACCTTGTTCTCTTCAGAAAAGGCATCGTTGCATAATAACTA
>WFQY01000275.1 GCA_015486815.1 Phycisphaerae bacterium
GGGTAAGTTAATCGGGATTGATACTTTCGGCAGAAAACTTGGCGGAGAAATTATTTATTTTGACAGGAGTGGCAATCAGCGTGCCTTTACGGTCGAGAAGAAAGATTTATTTGCCAATGCCCTTGATTATTTCGGAGAGATATTCCGCAAAGCTGAGGGTTACGAAGATAAATCAGTGGGACCAGCGGGGGCGTTGGAAGATTTATCCGTTGCGCTATGCGCTCTCGATGAAATAGAAGTTAGCTTTTTGAGGGAGAATAAAAAATTATGAGAACATCGACGATGAATAAGCTTACGGTGCCTTACAAAGGTCTGGGTTCGGAACTTGGCGAGCAGGAGCTTGTGGCTGTAAAGCAAGCGATGAGTCAGGACGATTTATGTTCGGGGGTTTATGTGGAAAAGTTTGAGCAGGCGTTTTGCAAATATACCGGTGCAAAATATGCAATTGCTTGCAGTAATTGTACGACTGCGCTTGAACTTGGCACAGCGGCGCTTGGCTTAAAAGCAGGTGACGAAGTTATAACCACACCGCTTACTTTTATTGCAACGAGTCTGCCTTTGTTGAAACGAGACGTTAAAGTTGTTTTCGCTGATATTGATCCTCGGACGTTTAATATCGACCCTGCTGAAATTGAAAAGCACATTACCGAACGTACACGTGCAATTTATGTGGTTCACTATGCGGGATTGGCAGCTGATATGGATACGATTTTGGACTTAGCGAAAAAGTATAATCTGAAAGTTCTCGAAGGCGCTGCTCATGCTTCGGGGGCGGAATATAAAAACAAAAAGGTGGGCAATATCGGTGATATTACTTGCTTTAGCTTTCAGAGCTTAAAGAATATGACGACCCTTGGCGACGGGGGAATGGTAACTACAAATGATAAACAATTAGAAGAGAAAATTCGGCTATTGAAGACATTCAATATCAAAAAATTGCCCGATAGAACTACCAAATACGGACATCGAGACAAGGAGCTGCCTTTCTATTAGGATGTAGTTCCTGTCGATGGCGAAGTCGGATTAAATTATCGTATGTCGGAAGTAGAGGCAGCGGTCGGACTGGTTCAGCTGAAAAAGTTAGATAAGTTTACTGCCCGCAGAATTGAGATTGCACGAAGACTTAATGCTGCATTTGCGGATAATCCGGCATTGACTATTCCTTATTGTCCGGATGGCTGTAAACATGTCTATCATCTTTATACGCTATTAGTCGATGAGCGAATAATAGGTAGTAAGGATAGATTTATGGAAATTCTCGATAAGGAATATGGCATCGATCTGTGGACGCAATATTGTCCGAATTATTTATATACCATATATCGCGAAAGAGGATATAAGCGTGGGTTATGTCCACGGGCAGAAGATATGTTTCTGAAACAGTTGGTCAATCTTCCGATATATCCGACTCTTACCGATCAGCAGGTAGAATATATGGCAGAGGCGGTATTACAAACCGTTGACCGACTGCGAGAAGAATGAAACTTTACAAGGGGTAAATATGTCCGCTAAGTTTGCTCTGTATCGCCCCGAAAAAAATATTATGCTCGATGCGTTTGTGGTTTTGCATCGAGAAGAGTATCATCTGTTTTACACCCAGCAGCCGGTTGATATGCCCTTTGACTATGCGATGCGTAAGGGAAATATAGGTCACGCTGTAAGCGATGATTTGTTGCATTGGCGAGAGTGTGAACCCGCACTGGAGCCGGGCTCGAAGGGGCAGTTTGATGACCGTGCCGTATGGATTGGCTGTGTGTATGAATTTGAAGATACTTTTTATATGTTTTATACCGCTCATTGCGGGCAGGTGGGAAACTTTCCGAATGTAGGCGTCGCTTGTTCGAAGGATTTATATCATTGGACGAAACACGATAGTCCGATTTTTTCCGCTGACAATAGTAAGTGGTATGCGTGTAGTAGTGAGATACCAGCGAGTGGTTGGCGTGATCCGTATGTGTTTCGTCTGACGGATCAGCCCGATATTTTTTATTTGGCTTTTGCAGGTAAATTAGCGAATAGGGCATATAAGCGGTCAGCTGTCATCGGATTAGCTCGCAGCAGAAATTTGACGGATTGGGAACTGCTCGAACCGTTATATGCTCCCGATATTTACGAAGCGATGGATGTGCCACATATAATCACCACGCAAAGCGGAAATTTTCTGCTCTTTTATGTAAATGAAAATTGGATTGCCGAAGAGGCGAAAATGCAAATGCCACCGTCGAGTAAGATTTCCGGTACACGATGTATTATCGATAGCAGTAGGCTTGAATTCAAACGAGAAAACGATATGACTGTCCTTGTCGGAAACGCAGGCACCGCTAATGATGTTGTACCGAGAACATTTTTCGATCGTGCGGGCAGAGTATCTTCGATAAGTTATCTATTTGATCGGTCGGATTCCGACGAAGGGCCCGAAGCAGGCGGACGATTATCACCGCCAAGATTGGTTACCATCGGGAAAATGCCTGCTTTTAGATTTCATCCGATACTCGCCGAGAAAAAGCGATTACTTACTCCTTGCAGTGCGAATAAATGGGTTGTTGACGGGCAGGTTTACCGAATTAAAATAATAGATAACGAAAGAGGCGATATAAAAGTAATTATCAAAGCGGATGAAACCAATCCGGAGCAAAGCGGATATCTCATTCATTTAAATAGAAATCGGGCTGATGTTACTGTTATCCGTCAAAATGACGGAGTTGTTGTAAACTATCGGCCATTGTCGAAAGAACACGCCGGGTGCAATTCTGTTTAGCTTGTTTGCTGGGATGATTGGCTTGAGATTTATCTCGATGACGAACTTGTCAGCTCTTCACGAATATATAGGCGAGACGGTGCAGCTGTGATTTTAAAACATCCCGAGAACATTTCGGCTATGTTGTATGCAATTGATGTTTGATGTGGCTCGAATCACCACATATTCAATGCGGTGCCTACGGTTTGTAGCCATCTGCTCAATCGTTGGCCAGCTTGCTTTACCGGTGCGAGAGCTCGATGAAATGCAAAACTCCTCTTGCTGGTGCGGATTTCACGAGCTAATGCGAGAATGTCTTCGTTGTCGGGATATTCCCTAAGCGTTTTTTCTATTATCTCCTGCGCTTGTTCCGTCTGAGCGTTGGCGAGGTAGCTTTCGATAAGTTTTCGAATAGCTGGAAGATAATCGCCTCTGATTTTGAGCGCATTTTGACAATATTCCGCAGCTTGTTCCCAATTTTCCTGCATAAGATGGCAGACAGCGAGATTGTGTAAAATTTCAGGCTGATATGGGAGCATCTTTTCAAGCTCTTCGAGATGAAATTGTGCTGACTGCGGGTCGCCCTCGTCGAGATATATCTGTGCCAGCTGCATAATTACTTCAGGCTGCTCTTCGTCATAGGCAAGGATAGATTCCAGTTGTTCACGAGCTAAATGCCACTCGTTAAGCGAATAATATGCTTGTGCGAGCTGTTTTCTTATTTCTATTTCTTCGGGATATGCCTCGATGATACTGCTGTAATATTCGACCGCTCGCTCATATTTTTCTTCCGCCATTGCGAGATTGCCAAGATAAATTTTCGCATTGATGTTGTCTGGATCGTATTCGAGGACACGATGAAATTTTTCTCTGGCAGATTCGACCTGTCCGGTTTCCAGCAGTACGAGCCCCAGCTGCATCATAGCTTCGGTATTTTTCGGGTCGCATTGAAGCTCTTCGAAATAGCTCTGAATCGCACGATCGATATTTCCGAGTCTGGTATAGCATTGTGCCAATCGCTGATTTATTTGCGGATAATCGCCTCGCAGCTCTTTGGTCATCTTAAAGCAATATAATGCTTTTTCGTAGTCCTGTCGGGTAAATAGCGATACGCCCAGATGATGATAGCATATAGGGCAGTGCTCCGAAATTTGCCTGGCCAGATAGAACATTTCTTCCGCTTTTTCGTGATTTCCCATCGAGGCATAAATATAAATTCTATGGCAGTAGGCAGGCTCATATTCCGGATCCATATTTTCGAGCTGTTCGAAAAGTTCAATAGCTTTATCAAAATCACCTATTCTGGTATAATCTATGGCAAGATTTGTGATAAGTTCGACGTTGTGTGGTTCGATTTCGAGAGCTTTTTCGTAGGCTTTGACTGCTTCGGTGTATTTTTCCATTTCATCAAGCAGCTTAGCAAGCGTGCTTTGCCAGTTGGAATTTTCCGGATAGATTTCAACGGCAGCTTGTAGCTCGCGAAGTGCTTCTTCCCACCTGTGTGCTTCAAGCAATTCGTTTGCCTTTTCCGCTCGAAGTTCCGCTTCTAACCAATCCTTCTCAGACATCATATTATCCTCGCCAAATTCGGAATTTGCCTATTCACAACTCTATCATCGGATTGAATGACGAGGTACTGAAGTTACTCAATCTCAAATTTCTCAAATTTGAAAATAATTTTTTTATAGGGCCTATTTAATTATAGGACGCAAGTAAAGGATGTCTGTTATTTGCTTATTTTTCCGAGACGAGATTTCTGTTCCACGATGGGATTTCAACGATGATTTTACCGGGCTTTTCGATAACAGCTCTGCAGGCGAGTCTGCTCGTTGAGCTTACATCGGGTGCTTGGTCGAGCTGATCTTCTTCCATATCGGTTAGTTTGGAAAGGCATTGTGCACCTTCTTTTATCTTTACATGGCAGGTACTGCAGGCACCGAAACCGCCACACGCATGCTCGATATAAACATCATTAGCCAACGCAAGGTCGAGAATAGAGCCGGGCTTACCTTCCGTGCCGTAGCCCTTACCATCGACACGAGCTATAATGGTTTTTCCGCTTGGCAGGAATGTAACGATAGCTGACTTGTTCTCTTGATTTTGCCCCGATTTCAAAATCGCTTCGGGTTCGAGTTCGGTTTCGGAATTTTCCATCGCTTCGGTAAGTGTCTGAGTAATGGCAAGCTCAGCGAGTCTAACGGTCTTATCTGCGAACTGTCTGAGCGCCAGCTGAATTGCATCGGGGTCGTTACCCCCCGATATTTGCTGAAGCTCATTGATGGCTTGCTCTATTTTGTCTCGCAATTCATCGGGCAGTTTTTCGCCCAGCTTCGACATTGTCTTTCGAGTGGCATTGATATCGAATTGTACCTGATTGCGCAAATCTATCAGCTGATGTGCCAGTAAATCATCGCGGGCGCGTTCGATAGCTTGGATGTATATTTTTTTAGCCTCGTCAGCAGTCAAGCCGTAATTGGGAATAATCTGAGCGGATGTGGATTTTCCGCTTCGCTTTTCCTTTGCCAAGACATTCAATATACCGTTGCTGTCTATCATAAATGTTACTTCGATAATCGGCAGGCCTGCCGGCATCGGTGGCAGATCGGACAGTATCAATTCACCTAATTTTCTGCAGTTCTGCGCCAATTCCCTCTCGCCTTGCAGGATATTGATTTTGACAGCTTGCTGACCATCGACAAATGTGGTGAATTTTTCCTTTGCCTGCGTCGGAATCGTACTGTTGCGCATAATCAGCTTGCTCATCGCACCGCCCATCGTCTCGATGCCAAGAGAAAGGGGAACGACATCGAGCAGAAGGACATCACGCTTGAGTCCCGCGAGTATAGCAGCTTGTACCGAGGCGCCGATCGCTACTACTTCCATCGGATTGATAGCGGTATAGACATCTCTCGCGAAAAATTCACTTATACTCTGTTGAACAAAAGGAATGCGTGTCGAGCCGCCTACCATAATAACTTCATCAATGTCGCTACGCTGCAAACCAGCGTCGTTAAGGGCTTGTCGGCAGCTATCGATTGTCTTTTCTATAAACGGGGCGATAAGGGATTCGAATTCTTCGCGTGTGATTACGCAGGAAAATTCTTCTTTGCCCGGAATATCGATTTTGATTTCCGTCTGCTCTTCCGATGATAGTTTTATTTTGGCGGATTCGGCAAAATTTCTCATCGTTTGATGAATGTGTGGCGTAAAGGTAAGCTCAGCGTCTATCTGCTGTTCAATACGCATTTTGAGCAGATTTATCAACTCTCTGTCGAAGTCATCACCGCCTAAGTGTGTATTTCCGTGCGTGCTTAATACTCGAAATACACCTTTCGATAGTTTCAGTATGGATATATCGAACGTTCCGCCGCCAAGGTCGTACACCGCAATTGTAGAATCTTCATTTCTGTCAAGCCCGTAAGCGATAGCAGCAGCTGTCGGTTCGTTGATGATACGCACGACTTCGAGCCCCGCTAATTTACCTGCGTTTCTGGTCGCTTGTCGTTGGGCATCGTCAAAATACGCTGGTACGGTAATAACAGCTTTTCGTATCGTTGTATTCAGCGATTGCTCAGCTCTTCTTTTAAGCTCACTTAGAATCATAGCGGAGAGTTCTTCGGGACTATAGCTTGAACCTGCAATCCGCACTTTTACCATCTCACGTTGAGCGGGGACAATCTGGTATGGCAGATAGCCGAGTTCATTTTGCAGCTCGCTATAACTTTTGCCCATCAGCCGCTTGATGCTATATACGGTCACGTCCGCTCGTTCGATAGAATGCTCGCGAGCATGCTGGCCTATCGTTACTTTATCGCCGTCGAAGCATATCACCGACGGTACGAGCGCATTGCCAGCATGGTCGGTGATAACTCGCGGACACGACTCATCGCAGTACGCGACAAGCGAGTTGGTGGTGCCAAGGTCAATGCCGATAATTACTTCTTTCATTGATTATCCCTAAACTTAAACATTCACAAAACGGGCGAGATTATTGATATATCTGATTGCGTTAAGCTGCTTGCGCAGTTCGCTACGAAGAGAGTTATCGTTTGATGGTGAATTAAGTTCGCGCGCCAGTTGGAATATCCGCTGTTCGGTTTGCTCTTTGAGAACTTTAATCGATTGCCTTATTTCGTCTGTTTTCGCTTTATCGTCCTGAGCCTGTGCAAATTCGAAACTCTCTCGCAGATGTAATATGTACGGCAGCAGTTCCTCAGGGGTGCTTTTATCCTTTTCAGCGTCGGGTCCACCCGACAGTGCAAGCAGATATTCCGCACGTTTTATGGGGTCGCTTAAAGTTTCGTATGCCTGATTAAGCTCCGATGTTATCTGCATACTGAGCATCATTACATTGTCAACATCATTGCTGTGAAAGTCCGGATGTACCAGACGCGACAGCTCGATGAATCGCTTTTCAAGTTCTTCGGAGTCGATATCAAATTTCCTCTCAAATCCGAACATCGTAAAATAATCGACGTCTCGCTCTATATCAAAAAGCGTTTGGCAGCTCTGGCAGACTACAGGCGAAAACATCTGAGCGTTGCATTTACTGCATCTATGCGGATATAGATTTTGTGTTTCCATTTGGATATTCCCGTAAAAATCAAACTCCGAAACTAGCTCCACAGCTACAGCTTTGCTTTGCATTCGGGTTATTGAAAACAAAACCCCTGTTAAGCAGATTATCACTAAAGTCGATTGTCGTACCGTTGAGATAAAGATAGCTTTTCGGATCGCAGACTATCTTCACGCCACAGCATTCGAATACCTCGTCGAGCTCGTCGGGTTTGGAAGCTAAATCAAGTGTGTATGTAAATCCGCTACAGCCTCCGCCCTTTATTCCGACACGCAGGTATGTTTGCTCTTTTGTCTGCTGTTCCGAAAGTATCCGCTTAATTTCAGCTGCTGCTTTTTCCGTCAATGTAATAGCCATCGTCTTTTCTCCCGCTTTGAATTTTATCTGTTATTATTATTTGTTGTTATTATTTGTTATTATCTTTCGCCTTTTTCCGTTGAAGGTCTTCGATAGCCTTCTTTATCGCATTCTCCGCTAATACCGAACAATGCATCTTTACGGGCGGAAGCGCAAGCTCACTTGCTATATCGGTGTTCTTGATTTGCTTAGCTTCATCGAGCGTCTTGCCTTTTATCCACTCGGTAGCTAACGAGCTACTCGCAATTGCGCTACCGCAGCCATACGCTTTGAATCGCGCATCGACGATGTGATTGTTTTCATTTACCTGAATCTGCAGCTTCATCACATCGCCACATTCCGGCGCACCGACAATTCCTGTTCCGACATTCTCCGCCTGCTCATCGAATGAGCCGACATTTTTAGGATTTCTGTAATGTTCCAAAACCTTCTCGTTGTATCGCATAATTAATCTCCAATCAGCAATTCCGCCAGTTGGCGGATCTTCGTCTCCGCCAAAGGGCGGAGAACTCCGACGTTAATCCGCAATCCGCAATTCTTTTCCCTGTTTCGCCATTTCGTACAGAGGCGAAAGTTCACGCAATCTATTTACCTCTTCGACTACACGTTTAATCGTATAATCGATTTCCTGCTCCGTGTTAAATCTGCCGAGCGAAAATCGAATCGAATTATGGGCGAGAACGTCAAGCACTCCCATCGCTCGCAGGACATGCGACGGTTCAAGCGAAGCTGACGTACACGCAGAACCGCTTGATACCGCAATTTCATTTATACCGAGCATAAGAGCTTCACCCTCGACCCACGCAAAGCTGATATTAGCTGTATTAGCGAGCCTTTGATTCGGATGTCCGTTAAGCGTTACCCCTTCGAGCCTGTCCGAAAGTTCGTTATATAGTTTGTCTCTGAGCTTTTGCAATCGTTGCGACTCATTTGCCATTTCACGTACAGCAATGTCAGCTGCCTGGCCGAGTCCGACTATTCCCGGTACGTTAAGCGTGCCCGAGCGTATTCCACGCTCGTGTCCACCACCGTGAATTATAGGCTCGCATCTTACTTGCGGATTTTTCCGCCTGACATATAAAGCACCGACTCCTTTAGGGCCGTAAATTTTATGGGCGGATAGACTCAAAAGGTCGATGCCCATCTTCTCGACATCGAGCGGAATTTTACCGAATGCCTGCGTAGCATCGGTGTGAAAAAATGCTCCCTTTGCTTTGCATATCGCACCTATGGTCTCGATAGGTGCAATCGTACCGGTTTCATTATTGGCAGCCATTATCGATACGAGTATCGTATCCTTACGAATCGACTCGGCGAGTAGATCAATATCCACGATGCCATATTTGTCAACCGGAAGATATGTAATCTCGTAACCTTTCGTCTCAAGCCATTTGCACACATCGAGAATGGCTTTATGCTCGGTCTTGCACGTGATGATGTGTCTGCCCTTGTCAGCATACATCGAAGCGATTCCCTTTAACGCCAGATTGTCCGACTCGGTAGCACCGGAAGTAAAGATAATCTCTTCCGGAGCAGCTCCGATGACATTAGCTACCTGCTGTCGGGCTTGCTTGACAGCATCAGCTGCGTCCCAACCGAATTTATGATGAATACTCGCAGCATTGCCGAATTTATCGCGAAAGTAGGGCAGCATTGCTTCGAGTACTCGCGGATCGATTGGCGTTGTTGCATTGTTGTCGAGATATATCATCTTTTCCATTTCTATTTTTGTCTCCTGTGTGTGCTGTAAGTATTATGTGAAATATCCGCTACGGTAATATTATCGAGGAACTCCTCTAATTTTTCCTGAATGCGGTGTATAGGTTGACGCAGCGGACACCGCTTTACTACCGAGCATTTTGCACCTTTCCGCTCGAAGGCGAGACATCTCGCGAGCTCTATAGGTCCTTCGATTGTCCGTATCAAACGTCTTAACGTAATCTTATCGGCGTCAACCGCC
The DNA here is from genome assembly GCA_015486815.1 of Phycisphaerae bacterium. Taxonomy (GTDB): domain Bacteria; phylum Planctomycetota; class Phycisphaerae; order JAAYCJ01; family JAAYCJ01; genus S014-18. The sequence continues at coordinate 9,631 of WFQY01000275.1, forward strand.
AGCGTATATCCGCCATTCGCACCACGAACCGATTTGACCAGACCAGCTCTGCTCAGCTGTTTCATCACATTCATCAATAGCCTGATCGGTAAATCGAATTGCTCCGCTATCTCTCTGGCACTGACGATCGGATTATCAGGGTCAGAGAGATACGATAAAGCAATCAAAGCGTATCCGCTTTTTCTTGTGAGTGTAAGCATCGCTCGTTCTCATTTTTCAAAATCGATTACTATAATTATATAGCAC
>WFQY01000276.1 GCA_015486815.1 Phycisphaerae bacterium
AAACGACGACTCAGCCGATGATGCAATTGAATTTGCCGACCATCTCACATGCAAGCGCTACCAACAACAAGATGCAAATATTATGGAAAAAGGGATTTGTTTTGCACTTTGGCCGATACGAAAAAATCGATGCTGCCGGCGCAAAGATGAAGCAATATCTCAAATCGGCAGAGTTCGAAGGCAAAGTGAAAATGACTCGCCAAAATGAGAGTATGTCTGGCGATTTCATTCACCTTACATTCCGAAAACCAAGTGCATCGTCGAAAAAAACATCCGAACAGATAGAGACCCTTTTTGCCAAAGATAATGTCCTGTTGAAATCGCCAGAGCAAAGCATAGCTTGCGATGTGCTCGATGTTAAATTTGCTGACGGTAATTCCGGGCGGATTCCGCGATTAGCAAAGGCAAAAGGTAATGTCGAAGTCAAAGAGAAAAAAAGAACAATTAAAGCTGATAATCTCGTAGCAATTATGGAAGATCAGCGGGTGAAGGTAAAATCTTCCACGAGCGGAAAATCTAAGAAGAAGTTTAAAACGAGAATCATTGTCAGAGAAGTTCACGCAACCGGTAATGTAATTGTTCGCGATCCGGCTCAGCCTGTAAATATCGATTGCCAAAAACTCGATGCGAAAATCGATAAGACCGGTACGCTTAGGTTCTGCTATCTTGAAGGTTCCGCTAATAATTGGGCAAGAGCGGTATTGAGAGATTTTTCTCTTGCTGGCTCGCAGATAACGCTTAACCTCAAAACCGAACAAATAGATATTCCCGCTCCAGGCGAGCTTCAATTTGTCAATCGCGAAGATATCGACGGCTCGAGACTTCGCAAACCCGTGCCAATCGCAATCAGTTGGTCGGGATTTATGACGCTCTCGGGTAGTAAAAATAATCAGGGAATATTCGTAGGCAATGCTAAAGTTCATAGCAGGCGTAGTACACTATATGCTGAAAAACTTATAGTCGATTTCGAAAACCTTATCCCCCGAAGTCAGCCACAAAAACGCAAGTTTGTAAACAGATTTTGGATATTCTCCAGATTGTTAGGCGGCAAAACCAAAGAAACAGCCCCTACCTTAAAGTTACCTGTAACACGAAAAAGGCCTGTGTATATTCAGGCTTTACCTGTTAAAGCGAAAATGGTTATCGTTCAAAATATCGAGCGAGACAAAGATAGGCTTATCAGCAGGACAACATTGAGGGGCACCGAACTTACCATAGACTTTAAGACCAAACGTCTGAATGTGCCTGGCAGCGGTGATCTCACGATCGAAGATTATCATCTGCCAAACGAAACCAAATCAGTCCGACAAACAGCTGGCGGAATGATGCTGAAAAATCCTTTTGGCGCCGATGTGCGTTCGGGGCCGTCGCAGACAGTGTTCACGTGGAAAACAGGGTTGCTTTATCTGCTTGACAGAAGGATAGCTATTTTCGACGGCGCAATAAGAATGATTCACGTGTCGGGACCACAAATTTTAGCTCAACAGATGGGCAAAAAAGTGTCTGGTGGCGAAGGTAAACTGCGGCGTGCATCTCTGACATGCGAAAATCTTAAAGTTGAATTTCTGCGTGGTGCATTCGGAGCGACAGGCGGGATAAATGCAGGAGCTGCTGAGCTGAAAAAGGTTATTGCTACCGGTTCGGTACATCTTCAGGAAGCTCCTCGTTCGGTCATCGCGAATCGATTATTGTATGATCGATCCGAAAATATAATCGTAGTCGAAGGCTCGCAGGGTAATCCTGCGTATCTGTATGACGAACAAGGCAATAATGTAACGACATATAGCGGGCCTTTGATTGTATGGGACAGACAAACGGGCGAAATTCGCGCACCCGGTGCGTCGATTACCACAACGATAAGGTAGGTATATTTATGCAGGTCGATATTTATAACACCAAACGTTATTTGATAGATTTCGATAGTAAGGCTCTGCCTCAGATTTTTACCGATTGTTTGATAATAGGCTCGGGTATTGCGGGGTTGCGGGCTGCTATAGAAGCGGGGCGACATTGCAATGTGATTGTTCTCACAAAGCAGAAAGTTTATGATTCGAATACCGTGCAAGCTCAGGGTGGTGTAGCGGTGGTATTAAAGGCGCACGAGCAGGATAATTTGAATCTGCACATAGCAGATACGTTGAAAGTCGGCTGTGGCCTTAATGACAAGCAAGCGGTCAGAAAAGTTGTTACCGAAGGGCCAATGAGGGTAAAAGAGTTGATCGAATGGGGGGCGCATTTTGATTCTACCGGCGGTGAGCTTGATCTAGGCAGAGAAGCGGGACATTCCGCTTCACGAGTGATTCATTCTTACGGCGATGCCACGGGCAGAGAAATAGTTCGTACGCTTTTGAATAAGATAGAAG
>WFQY01000277.1 GCA_015486815.1 Phycisphaerae bacterium
ATTCACAATACTGCTCCTATATTGCAAATTCAATAATAGTAAGTGGATTGTCAGGGGTAAATTGTAACTTGATAATAGTACTTTGCCTCATTGTCAGCGGCAATCCGTAAATTATCTTTGCTTTTGCATTTTTGAGATTGTCGGGTAGTCGAATTATAGCTGACGAATTTTCGTAAGGAATGTTAGAGGCAATAGCTAAAACATATAGCCTGCCATCCTTACTTTTCATTCCGCCGATTTGTACGTTGCCTTTTCGTAGTTTTATTTCATCTTTAGCTATTGGCAGCCCGTCAGCAATGAGATTTTCATAAGGCTTGATTAGACCAAGCGCTTGCGCTAATGCTTTGTAGTCTCTGCCTTCGGTGCCTTTACACATAAATGCGACTGTTCCCTGTGCACCGGAAAAATAACACGCGAGTAGATTTTCTTTGTAAACCCGTGGGCTGACTTCAGTATGCCTGCTGCCCATTCCCGCTGTTACCCAGCAAAATATCAAACCTTTGTAATGGTTCTCTGCCATTTTTCGACGAGTAGTGGAAACGACGCGAATTATTTTCGCTGCCCGTGCACCGTAAAATGAAGGCATAGCCTGCTGCAGCGTTCCGCTGCCTAACAGCACATCAAAATCATAATAACGCGAGCAATTACGTGTCCAACCAATACCATCTACCTTAAGCTCGCCGTCAAGTTCGTATTCTCCCGTAATCAATTTATTTTGCAGAGATAGTGGCAGTGGAAAAGGTTTATCGACAAACCATCGTTCTTTATGTTTCATCTCATCTTGCAAGACATTATTCCACGCTCGAAATATCTCATTTCCGATCTCAGCTTTGCAGTCGAGCCACGCCCTGAATTGCTTGGGATATTTGACAACGGACGAACGCGATAAAACATCTCCCACTTTTGATAGCTTATAGTTTTCCAATATGATTTTTGCGGGGTCAACATATTTTAAGTTTCGAAATCTCTTTTTCAAAAACTGTCGGAAAAAAGCTTTACAATCATCGCAGTAACACATATTGGGATAAAATCCCGGCTCGGAGTCGTACCAAACCCATCGAATTCCGTATCGAATAATTTCACGCGCATAATAGATATTCTTCGCTGGATTGCGCGCTTGATATTTATGCACGTCAGGCCACCAGATTATATCTCCTTTTATTCGAGAGACAGCTCTCGCATAATCAAGAGGACACCCGTGTGGCGAGTCGTTTCCTTCGGGCGTCTTTGCTGTTTTAATACCGTCGAATCCTCTGTATTGCCCGAATGAGCAAGCTGGCGAAAGATTGGCTGCTATGTAAAATCCCGCTTTGCTTGCCTCATCGAGAAGTTTTATCCAACGTCCGTCCGGAGCTTGCGGATTGCCACCTAACTGAGCACCGAGGACAGCTAATACATTAATGCCGATATGCTTATATGAGGGAATCAGCTCAGGCCAATTCCACAATACAAATTTATCCGTCCAATCAACAGTTACAAATAACTTTCGCATAAATGGTGCAGACGGAATATCAATATTAGACAATTCAACATCTTGTCTTATTTTCCCATCCAAGCTGCTGAGCTTTAACTTGCCTTTCCATCCGATTGGAGTATTCGAACCGCTACGTAAATAGACAGCTGGATAATTCCGTTTCCCTAATTTTACCAGATATCGATTAAACTTTTTGCCATTCGTTTCGATTGTTTTAATCGGACTATGTTTGCGGACGGACAGAAATTTTACTTCAACCGGAACATCAATATAAATGGAGTCGGTATGTTTAGGCCTTTGTGATGCATTATAGATAAAAAACGGAATGACCATATCACGAGAAACTTCAAATTTCTTAAGCCAAGTAAATGGACGCAGATTTGTTGTATATAGTCGGGGATATTTTGACATATCAACGGTTGAGATATCGAAATTTCCTTTTATTACCTCAATCTCATCCATTGGTGCGTTACTTGCATCGGTTTCTATTCGCACCGTAACGTATCGCCCAACAGCTTTCTTGACCGGAACATCAAACCAGTGATATGCTTTTCCCCAAAGCGCCGAACGCCTATCATCATACTTTCGTACCTGGCCGCCACCAACCAGTCGATAAGGGCCTTTCGGACTGTCGGAAACAAAAACATATATTTCTCTCGGATAACGATTAACCGGATAGCCTTCCTTGCAAGTCATTGCGTGTACACGAACTTTACTTATAGGATAGCGTTTACCCAAATCTATAGTTACATCTACCGGACTTCGAGGCATAACAGCGAGCCTATCAAACCAACCGTTATGCGACAGTTTTCCATCGGTCAGCTGAACTTTGTCTCCTTCTTCGTTACAAGGCGGAAATCCTTGCGAATTGCGGAACGGCTTGTTGGAAAGCGTATAAGAACGATGCAATGCGATATTTTCATCCGTAACATTTTTTGCCAAAGTTGCTGAAGCTAAATAGCAAAACAATATCTGACAAAAAATCGAATATTTTACAAAATTCATTATATACTCCTACTGTTGAAATATTTGCTTTTGGTTTGAGAGTCGATAAATTAATAATCGCTACGTACCGAGCTCCACGGTAGATTACGCAGGTTGTGTTCGTAAACGCGAGTTTTAAGCGGTGCGACGTGGCCATCGCAATATGCGATATTACACGCTCCCAAATGACGATAAAACTTACTTATCGGCGCCCACGTTACTCCGTATTCCGAGGGATACGTAAATGCGGTAATAAATCCCGGGGCATTCAGATACCAAGCGGAACTAAAGCTATCCATAAAAGCAAAGGTTTTATCAGGTGCTTGTTGTTTGGTAATAGGTGGCGGTGGCGGGCAATAATAACTTAGCGAATGTGCCCAACTAAATATTCCGCAAACAGCAACGGAAGCTACCGCGTTAGCGGCATAACAGGAAGCTGCCGCTGTGTTCAGATTGCTGACATTGCCGTCATAAGCGGGACAAATAAACACTCCTTGGAGTTTCGTATGATATTGGCTTTGAGTAGGATTATTAAGATGCATCGAAAGATAAGGAAGCAGTACCGCCATCCACGACGGTCCCTGCCCGTGCTGTTGGTCATAAGACCACGGTACGTTATCATTCCAGTCCATAAGATACATCTGCCAGCCGGTAATTATCTGCCTTTCATTGCTTAGACACACGATAGCTTGCGCATTCGCTCTTGCCTTTGATAGTGCAGGCAATAGTATCG
>WFQY01000278.1 GCA_015486815.1 Phycisphaerae bacterium
CTATTGACAAGGGGTATATATGCGAGAAATGATAGACAAAGAACGAATATTAAATATTCTCGACGCGCATAAGTCTCGTATCAAAGAATTTGGTGTTAGAAAGATTGGCTTATTTGGGTCATTTGTTCGCAACCAAGCGAGCGAAGATAGCGACATTGACTTGCTGGTAGAATTTGAAAAGGGGCAAAAGACGTTTGACAACTATATGAATTTGAAATTTTTCCTCGAAGAACTTTTTGGGCATAAAGTGGATTTGGTTATAAACGAATCGCTAAGAACGGAATTGAAGCCATACATAATGGAAGAGATAAAATATGCTTAAACTAATCAAACATTAAACACACCTCCTTAACGGAACAAGGGATGTCAACTTATTATATATCCTTCACTATTATCCCAACAATCGTTGAAACTTTTTTGTCTGCTCAGCAGGATTTTCGGACGAGAGAATCGCACTGCAGATAGCTATTCGCCTAACGCCTATGCTTAGCAATTTTTCGATATTGTCGAGGTTGATTCCGCCAATAGCGACTTCGGGAATATTGGCAGCGTTTAGCTTGGCAATGGCGGACTCGATAAACTCCAATCCTGCGACAGGCTCGGTTGGTTTGGTGGCTGTCTTAAAAGCCGGCCCTATTGCGATATACGTCGGCTCAAGCGAAATAGCGTCTTCAACCTGTTCGATGTTATGCGTGCTCAATCCGATAATCTGATTCGGATTGATGATTTTCTCAGCTATCAGTTTTGGCAGGTCATCTTGCCCCAAATGCACCCCGTCCGCTCCGCAGGCAAGAGCGATATCCGCACGGTCGTTTACGATAAAAATCTTTTCTCGCTGATGGGCAATCTTTGCGAGCCTTTCCGCCAAGGTGAAAATTTCCCTATCCGGCAATTTCTTTTCACGTAGCTGAAGGCAATCGACACCAGCGTCGAAAAGCATTTTCGCTTGCTCTTCGATTTTCTCCGCTGGCCAAACGTCCGAGCCAATCAGAAGATACAGCTTTACGTTTTCAAATTTGTTGCGTGGTAGAATTTTTAATAAATCTCGCTCGAGCTGATAAATCTCGAAGCGCAAATTACCCACCTGCTTGCTTATCTGCGGTTCTATTAGCCGGCAATACTCTTCGATTACCCTCAATGCCTCTTGAACACGCTTAAAGCTCGCGGTTACTATCGCTTGCGAATCGGTCTTGCTAACATCCGAAGGTGATGGAATATCCCTACCGACATCAGCGTCAGCAGCTCTGCCTGCAAGCAGATTATCGGGATTCAAACTAACACCGATTTGCCGAAGCTTATGGCGGTATTGCTTAGCCAGCTCGGAATATCTCTTATCGGACAATACAAAGCGAATGTAATCTTCTATTACGCGCAGACCTTCGCACGCACGATTGATATTCGCATCTATTATCCGATAATAGCTTGTACTCATAAGTGAATTATACTCAATGATTGCCTGTCAATCCATACGCAAGTATAATCTGCAAAATGAATGAAGCTGACAGTACAATTTGTTTACAAGATACACACGCAAACCATATACGCAAACTACCCGTCTGGTTTTATCATATAATCATTTTCCTATCCGCTATATTCTTTACCGTCAGCTCAATATCAGCAAAATTTGCAGCTAAAGCCGGTGTCGGGCCTATGATGGTTACATTCTGTCGATTTGCAATCGGGCTAATCCTTATATCAGCATATATCCTAATAACCCAAAGCCCGCTTAAGCCAAAACGAATGAAATATATGATACTCCGCGGTATATTCAATATGCTGGCGATAGGATTGTTCTATTGGTCGGTCAAATATACAACCGTAACGAATGCGAACCTGTTAAATATGACATATCCCGTTTTCGTAGCTATGCTTTCGCCGTTACTGCTTGGCGAGCATCTCAAATTTCGCGATTGGTTTGTCTTGGCATTAGCGGGTGTGGGAATATATCTGGTAATCAATCCCGATTTCCAACGGGTGAACATCGGCGATTTGATAGGCTTAGCCTGTGGCGTTGCAGCTGGCTTTGCGATAATTACGCTTCGACTTGCACGAAAAGAAGATACAACCACGACTGTTTTGTTTATTATGCTTCTGACGGGCACGGTGCTTTCTTGGCCTGCAATTTTCAGTGAGGAATTTTCCCGATATACATCAAAGACGCTGTGGATTTTATTTCTTTGCGGTGCGAGTGGCGTATTCGGGCAATTCGCCATAACGCTTGCTTTCAAACATATGACAGCTTTCGCAGGCTCAATCAGCGGCACATCGAGAATAATCTTAGCTGGTTTAGGGGGATTTATTATGCTGGGCGAAGTCCCTGGATGGAACGTAGTAGTAGGAGCGATTATAATCATTACATCGATAGTGCTGCTGGCAGCTGACAAAAATTCTTAAATGCTCAAACTGACCGATTTTAATACTGTTTTTCCATAACTCTTTATTTACCAAGAATTATACACAAGCCGTCATTCCCGCGAAAGTCGAAGATGCCGTTGGTGCGGGAATCCATACTCTCATCGACCAAATGGATTCCGTCCGCCTCAGGCGGACTTCGCTTCGTGCGAAATGATTATATGAAAGCGTGCTTCCCATGGGGTACAATATCCATAGGGAA
>WFQY01000279.1 GCA_015486815.1 Phycisphaerae bacterium
TAGCGAAACTCCTTAAAAACATATAAAATCATCCGAAACCAATTGCCAAAAAATTCACATGCAAGAATACTATTGCATTTCCAAACTTCCACGCCAAGGACATTGATTTTCGTAAAACACAAATTTCGTCTGCGGAAATTTTTCGGTTAATATGTCGCACAATTCTCTCAGTCCTTCGTTTTCGCTTACTTCGTGCGATGTTTCGATCAGCGGAACTCCCTGGTCGCGCGCAAATCGAAAACCATAATCGTCAGCTTCACCCGCAATGAATACATCACAGCCAAGCTCTAACAACTTCGCCTGATTTATCACATTTACGAATAAACCGATACCACCCCAAAGCAACCCTATTTTCGAGACTTTCTGTTGCAGACCCTTCGGTGCGGAAAAACGAATGTGAGGCATTTTGACGGAACGTTTGACACGCTGAATCAGTTCCCCAAGGCTGACGGATTCGATGTCGAAACGTTTATAGTTATATTGTCCGCCGTCAATAGCAGCTTCCGGTAGTCCAAGCTGACGACGAAATGCATCGAAAATGCAAATCTCATCGGCAGAGCCGTGTATTCGAAGGGCTGTTAAGCTATATTTTTCGAGCAATTCCCGTCGTTGTTTATTCACAGGCCAATCCTGCCAGCCAGCTGGATTATCATCGCGAACCGCAGCATCATAAGGGAAATATAAACTTTCGTGTGTAATTAACAAATCAGCATTTACCTCGCCGGCAGCTTCTATCGCACCCTTTGTCGCCATCCAGCAAATAAGAGCTGTCTTGACTTCTTTATCTCGTTCACCAAAATGCACTCCTTCGTCGCTGTTAAGGGGATGGCCGGTCATGCTTTCAACATATCGGATGATATCATTTATGGTTGTCATTTTTTACGTTCCTTTATGTTCCTTCTGCGCATTGACGGAACTATGATTTAGAGTATTATATCGATGTTCGGCGGGCTTCGTCAAGACTATTTTCGTTTTAATGAGGAGATACTCTGCCATAGCAAATCGGATAATTCCGGCCGATACCAATCATAGGCTTCGTGCCAAACTACGCCTGTTATAGAAGTGGCACTTGCGATGTCTTCGAATTGCTTTTGAATAGCACCTTTCGGTTTAAGCTCCCACTGGCCATACCAACCGAAAAACCTCATCCAGACCCATAGATCGCTCTTACCAGCAGCTACCGGCAGATATTTCGCACGGAAAATATCATCCCAAGGCAGTGTGCTTATCTCAATTCCACCTGCTCCGACGACAAGAATATCGCAAATTTTCTCCTCAATCCATCGCTGCCAATCTATGTGAATCAAACGCGAAGGCACTTCTAACCATCCCAGCCCACGCTCGGTTGTTACCCGAAGGTCGTGAGCGTGAATTGCAAAATCATCAAGCGAAACACCTATCGCAAGCTGCTTGCCATTCGAATGTACCGCTTTCGCTATATCTCTGTATAATTGCGTAAGATACTCACCGTGAATTCGCATAAGGGTAATATAATCGAAATCTTCTTCCGAATAGGGATCGTTTCCCGTTCGCTTTTTATACTCTTCAACGAGCGGATCATTAAAGCCGATCGGACTTCTGAACAACCCGCTATGCGATCGCATCTCCAGAAATATACCGTCGGGATTATATCCGAGTATTTCTTCTATCTGTTTAACCCGATATTCACGAGCCTGCGGATAAGCATAACAAAGCAGCCCGGTTGAACGATTGTCATCGCGATCGACGAGTAAATACTCCGGATGCTGTTTGATAAAATCGCTAACACAGCTTGCATTTTCATCATTGCCACAGCATTCGTCAAAAACACTTACGTAAACGAAAATTTTCAAACCGAGTTTTCGGCATATCCTTATGGCGACTTCAAGCGGGTCAATTTTTTTGAGCACTTCAACCAAGCGTCTGTCACGCTCGTTACGATTTTCCCTGAACATTGTGCAAACTTTGGTATGATATGACATTTGGCCGGTAACGGACACCCGCCAGAATATCGTATCAACGCCCGCTGACTTAGCTTCGGTAAGCATTTTTTCGATAGGCTCTTCGTCAAACAAATCAGCCATCAACATATGATCATAATAATCGACATGCCAAACAATATTTTTACACATTACTCTTGCCTGCGGAAAATTTAATTTATTGCTTAATTTCGATTTTACCGAATATGTTGATTCCGAATCTCTTTTTCGAATCTGTTCACTACTGCACATCACTGTATATCTATTCTGTTTCCGTCATTATTACAATACAAAACTGTTATAACGCAAGTGCAAATTCACTTTTTAAGGCATTGTCAGAAAATTATCTACGCCAAAAGCAGACTGAAAACATAAACCGTTGGAAAGTAAGGCTATACGAATCATATTCCTATGCTTATACGCCAATCGTACCATTTGCCCGCTGACCACATTCGCTCTTTATTGAGTTCGACAGGATACTTTTTCAAATCCACCGGATAAGCAACGCTGACATCGATTGATTTCTCATCGACCTCTATTATGCGTATCTGGAAAGGCGGTTCGAAATAGGCAGCGGTTGTAAGATGAACGGTGGAATCTTGCTTTGTCCGACAACTTGCGTGGCAATGGCCAGAAAGAACGAGCTTTATCTGCGGACGAGATTCGACAAATTCGCGTATTTTCTGCGCATATTCACCTGGCGGATTGTGAATCGGTTCGTCCATTCCGGTAAGCTCGGTATGAAGAGGATAGAGTGTTTCGTGTATGGAAAGAATAGTTGGCTTATTATCCGCCAATTGAGATTCGAGCCAATCATATTGCAATTCGGTAAAGCCGGCTAATTGTTCGGCACCGCCGTCTTTGTTCCAGTAAAA
>WFQY01000280.1 GCA_015486815.1 Phycisphaerae bacterium
CTGGAGGTGAACTATGGATACATATAAAGCGATATGTAGCAGGCGGACAATAAGATTGTATCAGCCCAAAGAGATATCTTCGGATTTGATGGAGCGGATATTGAACGCTGGCAGATTGGCACCGTCCGGTGCGAATCGTCAGCCTTTGGAGTTTATCGTCGTTAAAGACGAAGAAAATCGGGCAAAGTTATTCGAGCAATTGGCATGGGCAGCGTATGTTCAGCCAAGGCGTAATCCGCCCGAAGGCAACAGACCAATGGCGTATGTGATAGTGTTGATCAAAGGGAGAGGTGAAGGGTTAGCGGTCGCTGACGGAGCGGCAGCTATCGAAAATATGATATTGACCGCGTGGAACGAAGGTGTAGGTTCGTGTTGGATAGGCTCGGTAAATCGTGATAATGTAAAGCGGATTTTCAATATACCCGATGAATATACAGTTTACGACGTGCTTGCGTTGGGATATCCAGCGGAGCAGCCTGTGATGGAAGAGATGAAAGACTCACATAAATATTGGCTTGACGAAAATAATGTTTTGCACGTGCCCAAACGGAGATTAAGCGAGATAGTACATTATGAAAAATTCTGAATTGCAATATCAAGCGGTGATATTCGACCTTGACGGGACGCTTGCGGATACGATACAGGATTTGGCGGATGCAACTAATTGGGGCCTGCGCCAACTTGGTTTTCCGGAATATCCTGCGGAAGATTATAAGCTTATGGTTGGCGAAGGGCGGTTGGAGCTATGTCGGCGGGCATTGCCGAAAGACGCAGTGGGTTCTGCGGAACGGCTGGCGGAGCTTATGACGGAATATTATAGTCAGCATTATCTTGATAATACCAAACTCTATCCGGGGATAGAGGAATTGCTACACAAGCTTAACGAGACGCCGGTCAAACTCGCGGTGCTCTCGAATAAGCCTCACAAGTTTGTCGAGCTGACAGTAAGTAAATTGTGCAGTGGCATTGATTTTGATATTGTTTGGGGTGAGCACAACGGAATAGCGAGAAAGCCCGACCCGTCCGGTGCGTTGGAGATAGCGAAGCGCTTGACGGTTCCGCCAGCTCGGATTTTATATGCTGGCGATACGTCGATAGATATGATAACCGCAAAGAAAGCAGGAATGTTCGCTGTCGGCGTTACTTGGGGATTTCGTTCGAGAGAGGAATTGACAGAATCGGGCGCAGACGTAATAGTTGACCGCCCCGAGCAGATATATGAATTTGTTGTCAACGAATAAAGATGGAGCGAAAAAAATGAAAGGAAAACTTTTTGTCGCATTAGTTGGTTTGGCAATGGTTTGTTTCGCTGGCGGCTGTAATAACAAAGCGAAACAATCGGGACTTAAAGTCGGGATAATAGTAGGACCCGAATTGGCAAAACAGACGGACATTATCGAACGTGCCTCTCGGATAGCATGCTCTGATTTTGGTCAAGGCCAAGTTATCATAACAACGGTAAAATCTTATGACGAGAAGGAATATAAACGGGCAGCGGATAAGCTCTTTAACGAAAACGAAAGTAATGCATCTATTATGGGGCTTGTGATTGGTGGCAACCGCAAAGTTGACCTGCGCCCGATGATTCGCAGTGCGGTAATTACCGGGCATCCGGTGATTTTGTTTAGCTGCGATGAGCCCGACAGTAAACGTGATGCATTTGTCGGTGCGGATGAGATAGTCGCGGGCAAGATGCTCGGCAAGGCGGTGGCGGCATCTGCGGGTACGTCAACAAAAGTGGTCGTTTTGATTACCGGTGATGAGAAATATCTCGTTCAGCGTCAGCGTGCATCTGCAATAAGGGGTCAGCTAAAGCTTAACGCAAATATCAGCATTATCAAAACAATCGTCAATAAGGATAGTAAACAATCAGCGAAGGCATTGGAAAACTTTTTGAAGCAGATGCCTAACGTCTATGCGGTTATTTCAACGGGTGCGTGGATGTTTACGCCTGAATATCAAAAGGTGCTTGCAAGTTATAAAGGAAAAATATTCGCAATAGCGAATACACCCGAAGCTATAAAAAATCTCAAATTAGGAAAGGTTCAAGCGTTGGTTGTTGAAGATTTGTACGGCCAGGTTTATGATGCGACCGATTTGTGCCTCAAACGGCTGCAAAATCAGGTTGTCGAAAACCCCAAGCCTTTAACGCCTATGCTCGTTACAAGTGATAATATCGATGAGTTTCAAAAAGTATGGGGAAAGAGGAAGATGAAGAGAGAGAAGTGAGGAGAGAAGAGCGAAGAACGAAAAGAGAAGAGAGAAGCGAAAAGAGAGAAGTGAAGAGGGCTGGATGAGGATAATTTCATCAAAATCCGAACTTAACGGTACGGTGCGGATGCCAGGCTCGAAATCGCATACGATTCGTGCGGTAGCGCTCGCATCGTTGGCACAAGGCAGCTCGACGATACATAAGCCCTTGGTAAGTCTCGATACGCTATCAGCGGTGAATTCGTATCGAATGCTCGGGGCGGACATAGATATTTCCGATAGTGCGCAATGGCTGGTAAAGGGATTTTCAGCCAGCCCTTCGGTACCTGATAATGTTATTGACGTGGGAAATTCGGGAACATCGCTACGGATGGCTGTCGGGACAGCAGGGCTGCTCGATAAAGGATATGCGGTATTTACCGGCGATGAACAGATTCGTCGGAGGCCTTCGGGACCTCTGCTGGCGAGTATAAATGAACTTGGCGGATTTGCGAGAAGCACTCGTGAAAATGACCTTCCGCCTTTTATCGTCGCTGGCAGACTCAAAGGTGGAAAGACACAGATAAAAGCAACTTCGAGCCAATATTTCTCCGCTCTGCTTGTGAACTGTCCGTTTGGCGATGGTCAAACGAAAATAGAAGTTTTGCTGCTTAACGAAAAGCCTTATGTCGAGATGACGTTGAGCTGGCTTGACCGTGTCGGGTTGCGGTATGAAAATCATAATTTCGAGAGATTCATCATTCCGGGCAGCCAAAAGATAAACGGTTTCGATGTGGTGATACCTGCTGATTTTTCGTCAGCTACCTTTTTCCTCTGTGCCGCTGCCCTTGCAGGACGCGATGTCCGAATAGAAGGGCTCGATATGAACGATACGCAGGGCGATAAAGCTGTGGTCGATTATCTGCGTGCGATGGGTGCGAAAATCGATATAACCGACGAAGCGATTATCGTATCAGCTGATAAGCTTGTAGGGGTTGAGCTCGATTTGAATGCTACACCCGATGCGCTGCCAGCGATGGCGGTTGTTGCGTGTTGCGCACAAGGCAAAACAAAATTGTATAACGTAGCACAAGCACGTATAAAAGAGACAGACAGATTAGCGGTGATGGCTAAGGAACTGAGTAAACTTGGTGCAGAGATAAAAGAATTGCCTGACGGTTTGGAGATTTCGCAAAGCGAATTAAAAGGTGGGCGGGTTGATGGTAATGATGACCATCGCGTAGTGATGGCGCTTGCATTAGCAGGACTCGTAAGCGATGAGCCTGTGATTATCGAAGGTGCCGAGTCAGCAGCTGTTACCTTTCCGAATTTCGTCGAACTGATGAACAAACTTGGCGCTGATATTCATACCGAGCAGTGATTTTTATCTGTGCGAAAATATTTTCCCGCACACAGAAAACCTCCGCCTCTGAAATATCTATTGATTTTAATGCTATGTGGTGATATTCTGCAAAGGCAATAAAAAAGAGGATCCGAGCTCGCCGGTACCCGGACCCTCCAAGCCAGGCTATTTGTCCCTGATGGGACTATAAATCACAGCCTCTTGAGATAATATCGTCTCAAAGAGAAACGGAGCTTTAAAATTTCGTAGAAATAATGAATAAAGATAAAAAAGCAAAGCTGATTTTGGAAGACGGGACAATCTTCAGCGGTTTTGCCTTCGGGGCACAAGGCTCGAAGGGTGGAGAAGTAGTATTTAATACCGCAATGACGGGCTATCAGGAAATATTGACCGATCCGTCGTATGCGGGGCAAATCGTAGTGATGACATATCCGCTGATTGGCAATTACGGGGTTAATGATGTGGATGTGGAATCGTCGCGTCCGTGGGTCGAGGGATTTATCGCCAGAGAGTTTTCGGTTACCGCAAGTAATTATCGTGCGCAAAAGGAATTGCGGGAATATCTTGCGGACAACGATATTATCGGACTTACCGGAGTGGATACGCGAGCTATAACGCGGAAAATTCGTTTGCAAGGGGCGATGAGAGGATTTCTTACGACCGAGGAGTTATCGGACGCTGAATTGATTAAGCGGGTATTGAGCCTGCCTGAAATGGCGGGTAGGGATCTGGTGAAAAAGGTCAAGCCATCTTCGCCTTATCGATGGGACGAAGGTTTCGACGAGACCCTTGTGCCGACAGCGAGGAAAAAGGAAATTCGTTATCGCGTAGTAGCTATCGATTGCGGAGCTAAGAGGAATATTCTCAGGCACTTGGTTGACGCTGGCTGCGATGTTACGGTAGTTCCCGCTGATACGAGTGCAAAAGAGATATTGGAATATAAGCCTGACGGTCTTTTTGTCTCGAACGGGCCTGGCGACCCTGAGCCTGTGGAATATACGCAAAAAGTGATTCGTGAGCTTATCGGTAAGCTGCCCGTGTTCGGAATATGTTTGGGGCATCAGCTTATA
Source organism: Phycisphaerae bacterium (assembly GCA_015486815.1). Classification (GTDB taxonomy): domain Bacteria; phylum Planctomycetota; class Phycisphaerae; order JAAYCJ01; family JAAYCJ01; genus S014-18. The sequence goes on from WFQY01000280.1 coordinate 4,624, forward strand.
GCATTAGCGTTAGGTGCGAAGA
>WFQY01000281.1 GCA_015486815.1 Phycisphaerae bacterium
ACACTATGGTAAATGCAACCATTGCACAAGCAAAAGCAGATAAAGAGATGGAATTAGCTGCCCAAAAAGCAGAGGAATTTTGTGAAAATGCAAGAAGCGACCAGGAAAAGATAATGAATGCAACAATGTCCAAATCGATTTCGCTGACGATTACAGGGGCTATAGTTGCATTGATAGTCGGTCTTGTAATGGCGTTCTTTATAGTGAGAAATATTTCAAGTGTTATGCGTAAATTGATTGTGCAATTATCCGATGGTTCGCAACAGATAGCAGCTGCTGCTGGTCAGGTATCGACTTCTTCTCAGCAGTTAGCAGAAGGTGCCTCCGAGCAGGCATCGGGGCTTGAGGAAACCTCTGCAAGTCTGGAAGAAATGACTTCGATGGTAAGACAAACTGCTGAAAACACAAAACAGGCAAACGAGCTGACAACACAAGCTTCTACCGTTGTACAGGAAAGCATAGAAGCGATGCAGCAGATGAATCAAGCTATTGAAAAGATACAGAAAGGTTCCGACGAGACAGCGAAGATTATCAAAGCTATCGATGAAATTGCTTTCCAGACAAACCTGCTCGCACTCAATGCTGCGGTCGAAGCTGCACGTGCAGGTGAAGCTGGCAAGGGATTCGCTGTCGTCGCTGAGGAAGTCCGGAATCTTGCGATGAGAGCTGCGGAAGCTGCCAAAGATACCGCAACACTGATAGAAGAATCGGTTAACAACGCAAAGAATGGCGTAGAAATAGCATCGCGTGTTGATGAAACACTCAATAGAGTTACTCAGCAGATACAGAAAGTAACCGAACTTGTCCAGCAGGTAGATTCCGCCTCGCAGGAACAGTCGCAGGGAATCGAGCAGATAAACTCTGCGGTTTCACAGATGGACAAGGTGGTTCAGCAGACAGCTGCCAATTCGGAAGAATCCGCTTCCGCTGCTGAGGAACTTTCCGCCCAAGCTGAGCAACTTAACTCGCTGGTCAACGAGCTAACACAGTTAGTCGGCAATATATCTTCAAATCGCAATATCTCCGCAGGGAAATCTTGGGGGGCTTCCCGTGCGGAAAAATCTCCCTCCCGTCAATCATCGGACACAACCGATGCAGTTACAGACACAATACCTGAAACCGAATTGACTGAGTTCTAAACAAGCCATAGCCCCAGTTACATCAGCTCGGCGGTTTGTCCTCCCTCCGCCGGGCTGACTCTTTTTTAGTCTCCGCTCAACAAACACCAATTTCTCCTCTCTCTTTCCTTTTCTCTCTTCGCTCCTCTCTCCTCTCTTTTCTCTCTTCGACATTTACCTCAACCGTTTTCCCAACAAAACGACATCTCGCAATTCTTCCGTTCCCCTCGCCTCGAGCCATTTTCTTTCGAATTCGCTGTCCTGAATAATTTGAGCAATCGCTGCCAACGCACGAAGATGAAAAGGCCTTTCGTCTTTCGTCCCTACCAATACGAAAACAGCGTGAACATTCGGTGCTTGGTCTGAAAATTTAATCCCCTTTTTGCTGCGTGCCAAAAGAATATCAAAATGATGCTCGCCGGGCACAATAATATGAGGGACAGCTAAAAATGGCGTTAATGCCGTCGTACTTTCCTTTTCACGCTCCAAAAACAGCTTATGGAGAAATTCGGTATCGACCTCCAAATGCTTCGACATTTTCTCCGCTGCCAAGCGGAAAAATTCCTCCAAAGTTATCTCGTCTTCTATGTCAATAACAGTTGCTTGCTCTATCAGATGGTCGAATCTATCTTTGAGAATATCGTCTCGTTCGCGTATCACTTCTTTCAATTCGCTTTCGAGCGAATATGATGTGATTTCTTTAGCTGTGATACGCTCGATAAGATGAAGTATTGCATATTCGCGCGATGTGCGTATTCTGCCATAAAACCAATAGACAAACAGTCCCGCTGATATCATCAAAATATTTGCTATTAGTATTTTGTATCCCATCCCCCCGAGCATCAACACAAATCCGACAACGCCAAAAAGTTGCACCCACGGATATAATGGCGAGCGGAATTGTGGCTGATAGTTTTGGATTTTGCTTTCTCGCAAAATTATCAGAGACAGACAGCTGAAGATATACGTTAATATCAGCACACTCGATGCTGTCTTGACGAGTACATCTAAATTCAGAAACAAAAGCGCAATTATCAGCAAACCTGTAATCACGATGGAAATATGCGGCGTATTGAATTTCCTATTAACACGTTTGAACATAGATGGAAGCATTTCATCGCGCGATAGGGCAAAAGGATATCGAGATGCAGCCATTACTCCCGAATTGGCAGCTGTGATAAATGCGAAGACAGCAGCTATGCTTACGATTATTTTCCCCGCAGAGCCCAAAAAAACATAAGCTGCATCTGAAATAGGCGTCATCGAATTCGCAAGATTATTCGCTTGCAATACTCCCACTGTTACCGAAATCACCATAAGATAAAGCACCGCTACCGCCAATAGTGCTAATATCATCCCCAGCGGAACGGTCCTGCCAGGCTGACGTACTTCTTCCGCTATGCTTGCGACTTTCAGCAAGCCACCATAGCAGACGAACACAAAACCAGCTGTCGCGAAGATTGCATTTATTCCGTGCGGTGCGAAAGGCTCAAAATGCTTAATTTCTATTTCCGGAAAACCCAGCCCCGAATAATATAGCAGGACAGCGAATATCGCTAAGACAAGAAACGTCTGTATCCGACCAGCTATATCGATACCGATTATATTGACAGCTACAAACAAAATACATATCGGAATGACAATTTCCGTTGGCGGAATATCGGTTACCATCGATGCGAATATTCCTATGCCAGCGAGGGCAAATGCGCTTTTCAAACACAGCGTCAACCACGTCATCAGCCCATACATCGTTCCGACCGCAGGGCCCATCGTTCTGGTTACATAAAAATACGTTCCACCTGCCTTTGGCATCGCAGATGCGAGCTCCGCCTGCGATAGCATACCGGCAGCTGCGAATATCCCCGCGATAAAATATGAAAGTATCACAGCCGGCCCCGCCTTTTCGTATGCAATTCCCGGAAGGATAAAAAGACCAGCTGATATCATCACACCGGACGCTATCGAAAAGACATCGAGCAGGGACAATTCTTTTTTCAGTTCCATTACAATCTACCACCCAAAACAGACATTTGATTTTTGAGCATTGTAAATGAAATCTTTTCCGCCTACAAGACGAAAAAGTACCTCCCTGTGTCATCCGTAATCCCAAAGCCCTCCTCGCAAATGACGCAGAGTTCCGTGAGGAACGCAGCGCAAAAACCCTGCAAAGGGTCTTTTCGTAATTTTTCGCCGACAGGCGAAAAATATACGGAATACATCTTTTCAAATCCGCCCCAGCAGGATTTCGCTTCGCTCAGTCCCAAGGGGATTTCGCTTCGCTCAACATTTATCATTTGGCATTTTTGAATATTGCGGTTCTCGCCTATATCCCGTAATCGACATTCTAACATTCTTAAGAATGTTAGAATGTCAGAAAAATCGGTGCAAATTTTCGATCGCAAGCACTCCGAAGGATAATAAAAATTGTGTCAATATCTGTGTGAAAGTTTTTTCCGATAGGCTGCTTGGCAGTTAAGTGGTATTGTAGTATTGAAATATCATAATATGATAATACCACATTGTAGGTTCGGATTTGTCCAAGCGTTTCGATACGCCCAGCCCCTTTAGGGGCTGGACTACTCAACGCACGGGAAACCTCGACCGCTGAGTAATTCGCCAAAGCGGCACATTACCACACCGGTCGCTGAGTAATTCGCCGATAGGCGAATCGTATCGAAGCGACAATGTTCGAGTTTATCGCAATATACGTTTCGATACGTCTGCCAACGGCATCCCTTCGGGACCGATGGGACTACTCAACGCATGGAAATTTCCCCTACAAACACAGGACACACTCTATCAGAAAAACCACAGGATTACGCACTGGAATATCAAGCTGTTTTTTGTTAGACTTTTGGTGATTTGTTTTTGATGTTTGCCTTCATAGGGAGCGAAGTTATGGCAGAGATACACGAACGTGAAAGCTGGGGCTCTAAACTGGGAATCATAATGGCTGTCGCTGGCAGTGCTATCGGGCTGGGAAATTTTCTTCGCTTTCCCGTACAAGCGGCAAAGCACGGTGGCGGAGCTTTTATGATTCCATACTTCGTCTCACTTATTTTCTTAGGCGTACCTTTGATGTGGGTCGAATGGACAATAGGCAGGTATGGCGGCGGATTCGGACACGGAACTGCACCGGGGATTTTTCATACCATTTGGCGAAAAAATCGATTCATCAAATATTTCGGCATTATCGGAATACTCGGGCCTATCCTTATCTATATGTGGTATGTCTATGTGGAGTCTTGGCTTTTAGGATTTACGGTTTTCTCTGCGACAGGCTCACTGCTTGAAGCTGCTAACAGCAGAGAATCGATGAAAGCGTTTCTCCACGGCTATCAAGGAATTGCCCATAATAAATATTTTTCAGGCATCGGTTGGGCATATCTGTTTTTGGTTATCACCTGCCTCGCAAACGCAGCTGTCATCTATAAAGGCATCAGAGGCGGAATCGAAAAATTCTGCAAAATCGCTCTGCCAACCTTATTGATACTCGGCATTATATTAGCTGTCAGAGTCCTAACGCTTGGCACTCCCGACCCTGCACATCCGCAGTGGAATATCAATAATGGGCTCGGCTATTTATGGAATCCGAATCTTTCACAATTGAAATATCCGAGCGTTTGGCTGGCAGCAGCTGGCCAAGTCTTCTTTACGCTTTCGGTCGGCATCGGAGTAATTTTGACTTACGCAAGCTATTTGAAAAAAGCAGATGATGTCGCTCTGTCCGGACTGACTGCCGTATCTACCAATACATTTGCGGAAGTAATTCTCGGCGGCACTATTGTTATCACCGCAGCGTATGCATTTTTTGGCCCGAAAATAGCATCGGGAGGAGCTTTCGATCTGGGCTTTATTACAATGCCTATGATCTTCAACAAGATGGCGTTTGGACAAATCTTCGCTATTATTTGGTTCGGCTTGCTATTCATTGCGGGTATTAC
>WFQY01000282.1 GCA_015486815.1 Phycisphaerae bacterium
CAATATTCCAGCCAGCTTTCTGCCCCGAACTTGCAAGTACCTTTATTATCGAGCCATCATCTACCTTATACTGCTCGAGTTTAGCGTTAGCTAATTTCTCCAACGCCCGTGTCGCAAGAAGTACCTGTGCCGAAGTAAACCCACCGACTTTCGGTTTTGCAATAATGCCAGCTAATTTCGAAACCACCTCGTCATCGCTCGGAAATCTATCCGTTGGCACCGACCAACCGATAGCAAGAGCTGCATATCGTTGAATCTGTTTGTTTTTCCCCGTAAGGGCATCGACTATAGGCTGAAATTTCTCGACGGGCGCTAATATATCATTACCCGACGCTACTTTCCGAAGCGCCTTCAGTGAAGCTATCATTATCGTAATATTATCGTCCGCCATTGCACGAGCAAGCGATTCGAGTGCATATTGCGTTCCCGCACAACAGTAGAAATATTGCTCATCGGGAAAATCGTTCGGATGTATCGGATCGGTTACGCTCGCTGATAGTTTGTGTTGCCTCAGGCAATTCGCCATAAGCCAAAGTGCCAATGCGTCTCGATGCCCAACTTTATTATCAAGTACAAGCGAACGCCGTGTGAGTCTCATCGTCATCAACTCATAATAAATCTTCCAAGGCGTCGGCACCGGCACAAGCTTTTTCCCCTTTATCAGCCAAATGTTAGGCTTTTCCGAGCGAACATCAGGAGCTAATCCGACAAGTCTCGGAGCCTTCGCACCGGGCTTTACCGCACTGTCGCGATAATAATATCTCAGAGCAAGCTGATAAAAACTTTCCGCTGCATCATTATCATTTCGATATTTCGGATTGCGTGAACAGATACTCTCAATCGCACGCTCAGATGCCTGACGGACAGCGTCGCTCATCTTCGGATTTTCCCTAAGCTCTTTCAAATATGGCAATGCCTGTGCATAATCCATCCTGCCCAACGCTTCGATGACAGATAACAGCTGATCTTCATTCAGCATAGACAAAGATGCAACCACAGGCTCAATTCCTTCAGGCCCAATCGCTACTATCGTATCAATCAGCTTTGCGTAAAGTGCCTTCTTCGAGCTATCTCCCAGATAATCGAGAATAACCGGAATTGCATATTCGCCCGCTTCTTTCAATCGCTGAGTAGCATGAAATTGTGCACGTGGCGTACCTGCGAGTCTTTCTATCTCTTTCTTTATGCGATTTACATCTTTTCTGCGCTTCTGCCAACCTTTGTCTATCTCGACGAGAATCTCTTTCGCCAATTTGCCCAACTTCGGATGATTTTGTAGCTTGATGAGAATCTGCACCGACCGTGGATCTTTCTCCGAGAAAACAAGCGTCTTTACGGGATCAACCTTCCGATTGATATACGCTTGCATATAGGCAGCTCCGTAATTCATTCTGCCTATCTTCAGATAATACATAGCATCGTTCCATAACTCTTTATCGGAGAGGTTTTGTTTGACGGACACCTGCGCAGATACGAAAGCGGACGATACGGAAATCGCCAGCACGGCAAAAAAAGCAAAGACTCGATGGTTCATTGCAATCTCCCTTTTATTAAACACAAATTGATTTATAACAGGCTCTTGCCTTTTTCAAATTGTAATTGAACTGTCTGCTATGTCAACTAAAATCAATGACTTATTTTAATCTTAAATGTTGTGAAATTGTTTTCGGATATTATAATGAACAATTATCGAATACAGGAGAATCTTATGGACAAGTATGTGATATTAGAGGCTTTCGGACTCGACAAAGTAGGAATTATTGCAAAGCTAAGCGAAATACTCGCAACAAGCAACTGCAATATTGAAGACAGCAACATATCCCGACTCGGACAGGCACTAACGATGATGCTCCTGCTTAGGCTGCCCGGCGGAATGAACCCCAGCGAATTGCTCGCTCGGCTCGAACCGGTAAAGAAAGAACTCAATCTGCAAATAGACATAGCGGAACTTCAGCCAGAAGCTGTCGTCGCTGACCTACCGCGCAAACCTCACTGCCGACTGACCTGCCACGGTGCGGACAAAATAGGCATCGTCCACAAAATAACAAAATTCCTCGCAGACAACTCGATCAATATTATCGATATGCACACCACCGTCTTAAGGCGTGCCAAACCAGAATATATAATGGAGCTCACACTTGAGCTGCCAGGCTATATTGACATAGACAAACTCCGACAACAGCTTGACGAACTTGGCGAAGAGCTCGGCATCGACATTATTCTACGCCAGTAATTTTACATATAGCCTCAGAAATGTGCAAAATGTAAAAATTTCGATTAACATGTAGGGGCAGACCTATGTGTCTGCCCAAAAATTAGGGCGGACACGCAGGTCCGCCCCTACGAATTTTCATTTTGCGTATGTATAATATAACGTTGTATAGGAGACAGAAATGAACTCGAAGCAGCGCGTTTTATCTGTGCTTAATTTCGAAAAGCCCGACCGAATTCCGAGGCATCTATGGATGCTTCCCGGCGCATTATATTATCAAGCTGACAATGTCAAAAAAATTCAGGACGAATTTCCCGATGATATCCTCGGCGCACCCGAAGAGATTGTCAAACTCCCTTATATGAAAGGCGATCGATACGAGCCTGGCGTATATATCGACGATTGGCGGTGCGAATATATCAATCTGCAAAAGGGAATTATAGGCGAGGTAAAAACGCCTTTGGTAAACGACTGGAGCGAGCTTGATAAGGTCAAACCGCCTTACGATGTAATACCGCAGAAAATCGTCAAAGACAAAGTAAACGCATTTTGCAAATCGTCAGCGGACAAATTCATCGTCGCCGGCTATACCACATTATTCGAACGTATGCAATATATCCGTGGCCCCGAAAATTTGTATATGGACTTTGCAATAGCGGAAGATGAAGTTATCACCTTATGCGATATAGTTCATAAATATAATCTTGCGTATGTGCAAACTTGGCTTGATACCGATGTCGATGCGGTTACGATAGCTGACGATTGGGGCTCGCAAAACGCATCGCTCATCAAACCCGACCAATGGCGCAAAATATTCAAGCCGAGATACAAAGAATATGTTGATATGATACACTCAGCGGGTCGTAAAGCTTTTATGCATTCCGACGGATATCTTATGGATATATACGAAGACCTGATAGAGATAGGTATCGATGCGATAAACTCTCAGCTGTTTTGTATGCCCATCGAGGAGATAGGGCAAAAATTCGCAGGCAGGATAACTTTCTGGGGCGAGATAGACAGACAATATCTCCTTACCGACCGTGCCTCCGAAGAAGAAGTGCGTGCCGGAGTACGAAGAGTCTGGGAAAATCTCTCTTACAACGACAGCGGAGTAATAGCGCAATTCGAATACGGAATCGACACAAAATACGAAAACGCACGAGCTGTCTTCGATGAGTGGAATAAAGTCTTATAGCAGCTGATAAAATGAATATCAGAGACAAAATATCTTCCGTGCTAACCAGCATAGGAACAAACGTGCTTGTGCTCGGTATTGTCAGTTTCTTTACCGATGTTTCAAGTGAGATGATATATCCGTTGTTGCCTGTTTTCTTTACCGGCTTGGTCGGTGCATCGTCAGCTGCTATTTATATCGGACTAATGGACGGTATCGCAGAAAGCGTATCAAGCCTACTGAAAATATATTCCGGAAGATTAAGCGACACCCTTGGCAAACGAAAATTACTCGCAGTTGCCGGCTATAGCATTTCCGCACTCGCAAAACCATTAATGGCGATAGCAGCTGCCGGCTGGCACGTCATAGGCTTACGATTTCTCGACCGCATAGGCAAAGGAATACGAACATCGCCAAGAGACGCACTCATAAGTGAGTCGGTCAAACCCGAAGTGCGTGGTTTGGCGTTTAGTTTCCATCGTATGATGGATCACGCAGGTGCCGTTAGTGGTCCTGTCATCGCAATGATTATTCTATATGCTACTCTCGGACGTATGAGTTTTTGGCATGCAGGCAATAATACCGTCAACAGCTACGAGATGCATATATTACGATGGATATTTGCAATTGCTTTCATACCCGCTGGCATTGCGGTCATCGTGCTTGCCAAAAAGGCTTATGATGTAAATACGCAAAAAAACTCCGCTGAACAAATCGAAGAGTCTTCTTCCGCAGCTCCCTTGCCCCGGCGATTTTTACTATATCTGTTAGCTGTTGTCCTATTCACCCTCGGCAATAGTTCCGATTTATTTCTGGTCTTTTATGCCCAGACAAAATTCAATCTTGGCCCGGGCTTCATTATCTTGTTATGGATTGTTTTACATATTTCAAAAATAACTTTCAGCCTACCCGGCGGAATATTGTCCGATAGGTTTGGCAGAAGGTTAGCTATTGTGCTTGGCTGGTCAATTTATATCGCTGTCTATATTACGCTGGCTTTTATTTCGCACCTCTGGCTGATGTGGCTAATGATTATAATCTATGGCTGCTATTACGGAATGACCGAAGGTGCCGAGCGTGCATTGATAGCTGATTTCGTCCCCTCCGAAATTCGCGGAAAAGCATACGGACTATATCACGGTGCCGTAGGTATTTCCGCATTGCCTGCGAGCTTTGTCTTCGGCGTATTCTGGACAGTAATAGGCCCGAAATTTGCTTTTCTTACAGGCGGCACATTAGCAGCGCTAGCTACCGTCATCTTGTGCATCTCTCTCGCTTCAAAAACAAACTCCAGCTTAACTACCTCATAATAATTGTCGATAAGCTATAGTGAAAAACTATATATGAACAATATTAAGCGTCCTATAAAAGGTGGGATAACAGATAATGCCCGTAATCGAACTCGAACCGAAATTAGAAATATCGCACAAAGAATATGAGCTTATTCGTCAGCTTGTTTACGAACGCGCAGGCATAAATCTTGGCGATAACCGACAACATCTTGTACAAGCGAGAATCGCCAAAATCATCCGCAGAAAAAAGCTCTCCTGCTTTGACGAGTATTTTCAGTTTCTCAAGTCCGATAGAACCGGCACCGAAATTGCCAGCTTGATAGATGCAATCTCGACCAATACGACATACTTCTTCCGCGAATCAGACCATTTCGATTTTCTCACCGCGTCGTTGGAAAAGCGCATCGAGCAAGCCGGCAACGCTCCGCTAACTATCCGTATATGGTCAGCTGCAAGTTCATCGGGCGAAGAACCATACACAATTGCAATGGTAGTACATCAACTAATGCTAAAATATTCGCAGTTATCGTTAAAATTGTTAGCTACGGATATCTCTCAGCAGATACTGGAAAAGGCAAAAGTAGGAATATATCCACCTGAACGGCTGAAAAATATTCCCAAAAGCTATATCAGACAGTATTTCCGTAAAATCACTCGCGACAAAGAGCTGGCATACGAAATTGCACCGGAGCTTAAAAAATTAATCACCTTTGCGAATTTTAATCTTATGATTCCGCAATATCCATTCAAATACGGATTCGATTATGTCTTCTGTCGTAACGTAATGATTTATTTCGACCGTACCACGCAGTCAGCCGTTGTCAATAAAATCGCTCAACACATCAAGCCAGGCGGTTATCTCATCGTTGGACATTCCGAAAGCCTAAACAATATCAAACATCCTCTAAAGTACATAAGACCTACGATTTATATGAAAGGATAGACACCGATGAGTAAAAAAATCAAAGTGATGGTAATTGACGACTCTATGCTAATCAGGCAGGTTTTGACCAAGGAGCTTTCAAAGTTTCCCGAGATAGAAATCATTGCGCAAGCATCGAATCCGATAGAGGCAAAACCACTCATACTCAAACACAAGCCCGACGTTATCACTCTCGATATTGAAATGCCAAAGATGGACGGATTAACTTTTCTTCCTATTCTTCAAAAGTTTTATCCCGTACCTGTCGTAATGCTTTCCACGCTGACCGAACAGGGCAGCAAAGCTGCCATTGAAGCTCTGCGTAAAGGAGCGGTAGAGGTAATGCACAAACCGGCAGGTGGTTCATTTCTCGCATTAAACAGAGTCATCGATGAAATCGCTTTTAAGATAAAAGCAGCTGCCGCTTCGAAAAAAGCGGTAATCAAACCTATTAAGACAGACAGAAAAATTTCATTCACAGGCGTATCTTCATCGAACAAATTGGTCATCGCAATAGGTGCGTCAACAGGCGGAACCGAAGCACTGCGATTTCTGTTCAAACATCTACCGGGCAACCTTCCGCCAATCGTAATAACTCAGCACATGCCCGAATCGTTCACTGCTTCTTTCGCCAATTCACTTAATGATAATTCCGAAGTTACCGTAGCTGAATGTACCGATAGTTTCGATCTTCGCCCGGGCATAGCTCTGGTCGCTCGTGGCGGAAAACACATGATAGTTAAAAAACGCCCGTTGGGATATCAATCGCTCGCCGTCGCAGGCGAACCCGTCTGCCATCAATGCCCAAGCGTCGATGTGATGTTCGACTCGGTAGCGAAAGTTGTAGGCCAAAACAGTATAGGCGTAATCCTTACCGGTATGGGTGCCGACGGCGCGCGTGGAATGCTCGCTATGAGAAATGCCGGCGCATTCACAATCGCTCAAGACGAAAAAAGCTGCGTAGTCTTCGGCATGCCAAAAGAGGCAATCGCCCTCGGCGGTGCTATGCACACCCTACCACTCGAAAAAATCCCCGACGCTATAATATCTGCCGTCAAACTCAAATCAAAATCGCAACGTCAACCGGCATTAGCTACCAAATAAATATCGTATCAAAACCAAATCCGTAAGTGCTGCGAGCAGAAAAATAGCTGCCGCTGTGAAAAATTTCTCTCGCAATGATTTTTCCCTATTTTCTCCGTTAACCGATTCCGCCGACAAACCATCGCCCGTCCCGACAGACGATTTGTCCTGTCTCTTA
>WFQY01000283.1 GCA_015486815.1 Phycisphaerae bacterium
CTACTTATAAAATTAAATAAAATATCAGGCGCAAAAACAATTGCTGTTCGATGGGACGCCTATTCAAAGGAAATAGTACATCGGACGAACGATAATAAAACAATGTTCATCCCGTTTCCGAAATTACCCGCAGGCAAACATAAACTTATTCTAACAGGATACATCAATAATCGGGAAATACTGAGTTTATCTACGTCGATAAGGGTAATTTCCGATTCACCGTTAGCAAGCACATTTTGGCCTACCGAAGATTACGATAATACTCTATATCTTACCGATTGTGGTATGAATTTCGTCTTTTGGCTTGTAAATGATACACGAGGCGGCAAGGGCGGATTTACCGCCGTCCTCGAAGCACCATATTGGCTTGAAGTGTCTCGTCCCGAAAGCACAGGCGAGCCTTACTATAGACGAAACTATTCACCCAAGATAACAAGTTTCCGCAATGAGATAATTTACGCTCAAGATGGTTTACCGTTAAAAAGGCGGATAACTATAATCAGTTCTACTGCTCCTTGTGGTGCGAGGTCTATTGCAGAGCTTAACGAATGGCAGGCACCATTTGAGATATGGTTCCGACCGGTGCTTCCGAAAAGTATAAAACCGCCTTATAAGACAACCATAAAATTCTATGTCAAACGAAACGGTTTGACCGAGCCCGCACACATTATGAAAACAATCATACTACCCAAAATAGAAGGCCATCAACCCAAACATTTTCCCATCTTCGGATGGACAAACGGGCCTACATTTCCTCGACGCTTGTGGGCACGTCAGCTTGAATATTTTTCTCGCATAGGCCTTACAGGCCTGCAGGAATGTCCGCTTAACCCCGAATTCGAAAGATTAGCTCGCAGATATAACATAACGTTTATCGGCTCATTATGGGGCTGGTATATTCTACCTGACTATATAAAATTGCATCCATCGTCAGCTGCTATCGATTTCGACGGTAAACCAAGTAAGCGAATGGTATGCCCCGAGGTATTTTTAGATGATACTTCCGGTGCATTTGCTCTTACGTTCAGACGCAGAACACAGAATCTTGCATATTGTCCGCCCGAGGGATTTAACTGGGACCTTGAAGGACCAAGCGTATGGAAATATTGTTTTTGCAAGCGATGCATCGATGCATTTAAAAAATATGCGAATTTACCTGTCAGCTTAAAACTTACGCCTAAGAAAATAAAAGCGGATAAAACATTGTCGCGCAAATGGGTGGATTTTGTCCTTGACCAAAACAAGAGACTCATCATAAAGTGGGACAAGGCAATTTCAAACTTCCGTAAAGGAGCAAGGCTGCACATAAACGGTGGAGAAGCCACCAATCCGCACCTCATCTATGAACGAATGGATTGGAAACGATATATACCGTATATCGGCTCTGCACAGATGTTCAGATATTGTAATTCACCGCAAGCTTCAGCCACTTCATTTTACAAACAGTCTCTAAAATCACTTGAGATTTTAGAATCCGTCCATACCAAAACACCCATAATGGCGGTATTGACCACAGGCTATATGCGGGTAAGCGAGCGTCTCGTCTTTAGATATCCCGAATTAACCACTCTCCAGATGCTCGAAATGGCAGGTTTAGGCTATAAAGGAATATACTATTGGCATTGGTACACCAATGATGGCAGATTTGATAGTTATATATCGAAAGGCTGCACAGCAATAGCACGTTACGAAAAATATTTCATCGACGGAAGGCGAACCACCCTGTCCGCTCAAGCTGTCAAGACGAGCAACAAATATCAATTAGTATTGGCAAGAATGCTCAAAGGCAATTTATTGCTTATTCTGCTCAATTTTAATCCGCTTGCCTCAGCGAATATCGATATTCATACCGAAAAACTGCCTACAAAATTTAATACATTGATACGCTACTCGGATGCCCAAAAAATCTTAGCCAACACTGTGCGTATAAAATTAGCTCCCCTGCAATTCGAAATAATCGAAGCGATTAATCCACCGAAAAACATCCTCACACATTAACAGTTTAACGATACGGAAAAAACAAAAATCCCTTGGACGGATAATAAAGCGAATGTATAATCCGCAAGGTTGACGTTAAATTTGTCGTAAAAATACATAGCGAGATATGTTGTAACGGGGATATATACTATGCCTGCTGACTGGACGGAAGATTTCGAACTTACCGGAAACGAGCGAGAAAATATTCTAAAACGATGTAAGTCGATACTCACCGATTGGGATATTGTCCCGCCCGAAGAAACTGTTTTGGTATTAAGCTTCGGGCTAAGTGAGTTTGAGAACATCGGCCTGACCGAATTTTGGATCGCTAATAATATCGAAGAAGGATATTGCGGTAAATTTCTATTCTTGTTCGAAAATCAGAGTTGCCCCGAACATTATCATAAACTCAAACACGAGACATTTTTCGTTGTCAAAGGCACGGTCAGGATGATACTCAACAGCGAAGAAAAAATCCTCAAGCCCGGCGACGTTCTACCGATGAGCCAAGGCATCCGTCATTCATTCACAGCTATCGGCGGACCAGCGTATCTGCTCGAAGCATCAAAACCCTGTCAGCCGGGCGATAATATCTTTACCGACAAACGCATCGGCAATAACGGAATTATATAATATGACATCCTTAAACAGCCATTATATCGAATATGTTAAGATGCTAATTGGCATCATCGCTATTGTCAACCCGCTGGGCTCGGTGCCTATTTTTTTAGCACTCGCTCAAGGCAAAAAGAAAGCGGAACTTCGCAAGATACCACAAATTACCGCGATTACCGTTTTCGTAGTTTTGGTGCTTGTGGTATGGGCAGGCGATACGATATTAAGTTTTTTCGGGATAAACATCGCTGCATTCCAAGCTGGCGGGGGATTGTTAATCTTGCTAATTGCGATCTCAATGATGCACGCACAGACAAGCGGGGCAAAGCATACCGACGAAGAGGCACAGGAGGCACAGGATAAAGAAGCTATCGCTGTCGTTCCGCTTGGAATACCTCTGCTTGCAGGCCCCGGTGCTATTAGTATGGTAATCATCAACACAAATCAAATTCCGGGAATAACGGGAAAACTCATCCTCTCAGCTGGCGTACTTATCGTATCGATTATCGTTTGGATAGCACTGCGATTAGCTGAGCCTATTGGCCAAAAGCTTGGCATTACAGGCTTAAATATAGCAACAAGGATAATGGGGCTTATCCTCGCAGGCATCGCTGTCCAGATGATCACAACAGGTCTAAAAGTCCTGCTCCCCGGCCTGCGATAAATAACCACTGCGTCTTGATGAAGAGAGAGGAGCGAGAAGAGAAGAGAGAGGAGAGAGGAGAGAAGGGAGAGGAGAGAGAAACGTAAATGGTGGGCAGTAGGGGCAGTAGGGGCAGACCTATGTGTCTGCCCAAATTCGACCCCAATCCACCCTTCAGCGGAATTGTGTATTGAAAAGATATTTTTACCACCGAGAGCACAAAGAAGAATTGTTGATTGTTGAGCGGAGCGAAATCCCGTTGGGGTTAAGTGGTGAGTGTTGATTAATTCTTTTGCAATCACAATTTAATCCGCCAGCTGGCGGATAATAATCAATTTATTCTCTGTGGTTCTCTGTGTGCTCTGTGGTGAATTCAATTTTCAAACGAATCCGATAGCTGTCGGACTCTATTTAAATATACC
>WFQY01000284.1 GCA_015486815.1 Phycisphaerae bacterium
AACTAAATACTGCAACTTTGGGCTTACTCATCGAACACCTCACAATTCATAAAATAATTTTGATGATAGTTTTATCTTTATTAACCGTAACTTTGACTATATACCTTCACGCATCCGTTTTACTCGCTGATACGTAAACACAGGACCTTCTTTGCATACGTAAACTTCTCTTATTTGGCAGTGGCCACATACTCCGAGGGCACACTTCATTCGTCGTTCGAGCGAACAGTAAATTCTGTTTTCCGGAATACCGAGCGCCAATACTTCAAGGACTGCGAATTTAAACATAATAGGCGGCCCGATAACGAAAACCGTCGTATTCGTCGGGTCGATAGTTAATTTTCTGAACAGCGTTGTAATAAGACCGACGTGTCCTGCCCACTGTCCGTCGCTCTTATCGACGGTAACCAGCAGCTTTACGTCTTTTCTCGCTGCCCATTCTTCCAAATCATCTTTAAACAGCAAGTCCGCTGGTGTCCTCGCTCCGTAAAGGATAGTAACATCGCCATACTTATCACGATTATCGAGTACGCCCGCTATGAAACTTCTGCAAGGAGCAAGTCCCAATCCGCCAGCTACAAATAAGACGTCCTGTCCTTCGCATTGTTTTACGTCATATCCGTTGCCAAAAGGACCACGCATCCATGCGGTTTGGCCTACCTCTAATCGATGCAATGCGTTAGTAACATCGCCAACAGCTCTTATACACATATCGATAGATGTCCTTTTCCCCGGTGCGGACGTAATGCTTATAGGTGCTTCTCCGACACCCATCACGCCAATCTGAATAAATTGGCCTGCTTTTATTTCAAGCTCTGTAGGCAGTTCCCATCGGAAAAATCGTTCCTTATCCGTAAATTGCTCCGCGTGAACGAGTTTAGCAGGCATAGGCATATAAGGCGTTGCCTGTGCGTCAAGTTCGATAGTTGCTAAAGAGGTCATTATTGTTTCCTTTCTTCGATAAAATCCGACCGAATATTTTTGATATCACACCGTTGCCTCGCTGGCAGCTGCTATCTGCTGATATGTTCGCAAGACGCTAATATCAGCAGGACAATTCCTATCGCACCGCCCGCATCCGACACAGCCTAATTTGCCAAACAGCAGTTTCATATAATGTCCCTTACGCATCATTCGGTGCCTGAGTCGTTCACCTGCGTTGGGTCTGAAATTTTCACCGCCTGCAACCTCAGCAAAACTTCTCAGCTGACAGCCATCCCATTTGCGAATACGCTGACCTTCTTTGAGAGTAATCTCATCTTCATCGATGATATCGAAACAATAGCAAGTCGGGCATATCAGATTACACTGGCCACAGGAGAAGCACCGCCGAGCGTTAGCTTCCCAAATAAGCGAATCGTAACTATGCTCCAAAAGTTCTGGCAGATATTTCGTGTCGTATGGAATCTTATGTTTGAAGTTGTTTTGCTTTTCTTCTTTGAATTTTTGCAGAGCAGCGTGGTCTGCCGAGGCAGCTGCGGTGAACACATCCGACTGCTCGATCAGATTTTGTCCGAGGTCGGTAGCTACTTCTACATAATATCTATCACCTATATCCGTAAGCATCAAATCGAAACCTTTATCAATATTCAACGAACCCATATCGAGGCAGAATGACTTTTCATCGCAAGGTTTATTGCAATCAAGCCCGATGATAACCGCTCGTTCTCGTCTCGCCAGATAATACGGGTCTTTCGTATCCTTACTGAACACGTCATCCAATACCCACGTAGCGTAAATATCGCACGGATGCACCCCGAATAACACCGTCCGCTGAACTTCTACTTGCGACTTGAGAATATCCTGTGCCTGTTCCTTTTTATATTTCAGTAGCACGTCAAACGCGGGAAAGAAATATCTTTTCGGTGAAGCTACCGTGATATTATAATCGAGTACAAGCTCCGAGGGGTCTTCGATAGGCTGATAATCGTAAAAACCTCTTTCCTTCAAAGCCGGCCCGACCACACGGTATGTCTGCTGAAGCATTCTGACGAACGTGGAAACCTTTTCTTTCGGTAGTATTTGTGGCAACATAGTTCCAAATCACCTTTCAATTAAAACCGCTGTTACAAATTTCACAACTAATACGCACATTTTATACAAACAAAAAACAAAAAGCAAATTTTTTTTCTTGTTTTTTGTAATATGTGAAAATTTTTTCGGTATTAGTTCCAATATCCGAAAAATTTCGCAGCACCACGAGAATATAAGCAAAATTTTTTTATTGTAAATTCTGGCATTTACGATAAAGATGTTATATGCAACGATTATCAATAATTGGATAGAGGGCAGAAGACTATGAAGCGTATTCGGTATTACTTATTTCTCTCGGCAGCAATATTTTTTATCGCTAAGCCAGCATTAATATTCGCTCAAGCTGATAAAACTCGTTCGTTCATAAATCAACAGCGATTTATGGAAGAAACGGTTAGGCTGCAACTCGATCGTCAGCTACCTGCCAGCCAAAAAGTGCTGTTCGATTGGGGCGGTTGGTATAGTTCAAGACTTTTCATTTTCGACGACGGAGTGAATTCTTCGAGAACGCTCAGGCAGAACGAATTACGTCTATGGGGTTCGCTAAATATCGACGAAGGCATCCATCAGGGATATGCACGAATGAGAATGACATATAATGATTATAACTACGGTGATAGCTATGATGGCAACGACGATGACCTCGAGGGACCTAATCTCGAACGCGGATGGTATAGGCTTGATATAAGCAAGGCACTGAAAAAATATAACAATATAAAACTGCCTATCGGATTAGCTGTCAAGGTTGGTAGGGATTATACGATGTTCGGTACGGGATTGGCGTTATCGCTGCCTCTCGATGCTGTTTGGATAGAAAGTACGGTGGGAGATTTCGAAATTGACGGGCTGCTTGGTAGAACGATTCATAGTTACGACAATATCGACGATTCGCGACCGCATTATTGGCAAAGCTGGCGATACTTTTACGGTATTCAGGTTAAATATAACGGTTTTGAAAATCATCAGCCGTTTTTCTATTATGTTTGGCAGAGAGACAGACAAGATGACGGTAATCCGATATGGATGCTTCAGCAGTGGCGGTACGATTCGGAATATCTTGGGTTTGGCAGTGTCGGAGAGCTTAGTCCGTTTGTCCGATATTCAACCGAATGGGTGCTGGAAAGGGGCAAAGGGTATGGCGACGGTCAATTTTTCGACCGCAATAAGGTTTCCGCCTATGCGTGGGATTTTCAGATAGAATATCTGCCTAACTGGAAGACGAGTCCGAAGTTTTCGTTTGAATATACTTTTGCGAGTGGCGATACAACGAGGATGTTTTCTCCGACGAATGCTGTAGGCGGAAATACGCCCTTTACCAAGGATTCTTCGTTTAACGGTTTTGGCTATCGCAATACGGGGTTGGTTTTATTTCCGGATATAAGCAATATCCATATTTGGCGGGCTGGTGCATCGTTCTTTCCGTTTGAACGAAGTAAAAAAGATTGGCTTAAGAAGATGGAAGTCGGGACGGATTGGTTTTTATATCACAAGCATCACCGAAACGCAGCTATTTCCGACCCGCTCGCGGATAGACAGAGCGGATATGTCGGTTGGGAGATGGACTATTTCTTAAACTGGCGGTTGACGAGCGATTTGGCATGGACGGTTCGGTACGGAGCGTTCTTTCCGGGAAAAGCGTTTACTGACAAAACGACGAGGACGTTTTTCCTCACGGGCATAACGTGGAGCTTTTAAACGTGGAGTTTTTTAGTAGCGAGTAGCGAGGATAAATCGATATGAAAATTCGTATAATAATAACGGGATTGTTAACGTCGGTGGTGATAATGCTTTTCCTAACTGGATGCACACAAAAGCGCACGAATATAGCAGCTACACAGAGTTCGGCAAAAAGTTCGGCAAAAAATATCACAAAAGATTGTCAAGGGCTTGATGAGCTTGATTTTCTGGATTGTATGGTACGCAAACCCAAATGTACCGTAGCGGACGCGGTGCGTGCGGTTTGTATTCTTAATGTGGGCGGAGATGTCGGGAAAAATTATCATCAGCGATATGAATATCTGAAAGAACGGGGAATTGTTCGCGATAGCTGGAAGCTCAGACCGAACCAATGGATAGACCGAGGAACGTTAGCGTATATGCTGCTGAAAACTGCGGGCATAAAAGGTGGTGTGAATATGTTCCTTTTCGCATCGGTCGGATTGGGCGATAGACGATACGCATATCGCGAGATGCTTTATCGAGAGCTAATGGAAGACGGAGTGGCATATAATTATGTAAGTGGACCTGAGCTTGTTACTACGGTCGGTAAGGTGGACAGATATATGCAGGATACAGGGAAATATTCCCCGTCGCAGGAGGTTCAACTGGGCAATAGGTCGCAATATAAATAGAATAATATCGGAAAATTGCGCAATAGGCGTGATTTAAAGAAGTGGTACAAGTTTTGCACAAACATTATTCGAGATGATACCTTGCGCGTAAATGCGTTTTTTAAGAGAAAGGGAAAAAGATGGCTCATAAAATAACGATATTCATAATAGCGGTTGCTGTTTCGGCGCAAATGGGTTTTGCGGCTACTACTCAGCCGGCAGCTAAACCCGCCAGTGGAAAGGTATTAAAAGTTGTCGGACACGTGCAGTATAAAAAGACAACGGAAAAGAGTTGGCATAAGATGTCCGTGGGAGATGTTATCTCTTCGGGTATGGAAATACGAAGCGGATTGCGCAGCTCAGCTGTTATAAAGGTTCAGGATAACTCCATCGTTCAAATACGCAGTGCTACCCGTATTGCATTTTCCGAGCTTGCCAAAGAAGCGAATGTTGAAAAGACTCGAATATTCATCAGCTATGGTACTATTCGTGCGGGAATTGTTTCGGAAAAAGTACGCAGCGATTTTCAAATTGCTTGTCCGACAGCAGTCCTTTCTCGCGAGGGAACGTGGGGAATAGAAATGAGCTATGACCCAGCGACGGGAAGATACCGAATCGGCCTCGATACTGACGGACTTGTTCGTGTCGTACAAACTCTTACAGGAAAGAAAATAAGGATATATCCCGGGCAATTTGTTACCAATGCGATGCAAATGTGGGTCTCGACGGCAAATTTCAGACGAATGGTAGCGTTGACAGACCCGTTCGGCGTAACAAAGATAGAAAAGGCATATTACGTGCAAAATTCCGGAGGCTTAACCGGAGCGGATCCTACGGGCTCACGATTTACTCAGAATGGGATAAAACAGGGAATAACCTTACATACGGTAAATACTCTACGTGTCAATAGAAATATCGCCGTCGCTCAACGAACAGCGTTCAACAGAGTTACACTCCAGCGATTGGGACTATTTCATCCGTTTCACCCTCGGCCGGGCAGAACAAGAACATATAATTATCGATTCGGGAATTTCGGGACGCATATTTCGGAATCACAAGCAATTTCCCCTATCAACAGATGGCTTAATGTCAAAAAATAAAATAATAAGACATACGATAAGTGATTTTCGCCTCGATTATAAATGCTGTTCACTGGCAAGATTATTTTGCAAGGTCTTTTAGAGTTTTATCAAATTTGTTCGCATCGGAAACGCTTATTTCAAAAATCCAATCCTTGCTGCTGGAAATAGCGAATCTGCCCGCAGGAGAATTCGTACCGATAGCGAGCCAATATTGCTTCTTGCCCGCTTTGAGAACGACCTTCAGATAGGGACGATGCAAGCCATATTTATTAATATGCTTTTTGCTAAAATC
>WFQY01000285.1 GCA_015486815.1 Phycisphaerae bacterium
ACTCAAAATCGCAGATGAAATCGGACTTATCGATGATAGCAAATTCAACTTCTGTTGGGTGCAAGGATTTCCGCTATTTGAATATGATTCGCAGGAACAAAGATACGTAGCTGTCCATCATCCGTTTACCAGCCCGAGTGATGAAGATATGGACAAACTCGAGAGCAATCCGGCTGAGGTGAAGGCGAAGGCGTATGATATCGTGTTGAACGGTATCGAAATCGGTGGTGGTAGTATTCGTATCCATCGTAACGATATACAGAAAAAGATATTCGAGCTGCTAAATATTTCCGAAGAGCAAGCTCAGCAGAAGTTCGGGTTTTTGCTCGAAGCTCTTAAGTTCGGTGCGCCGCCTCACGGTGGAATTGCACTCGGGATTGACAGACTTGTTATGCTTCTCTCGGGCCTTTCGACGATACGTGATGTGATCGCATTTCCCAAAACTCAGCGGGCACAATGCTTGATGACGATGGCGCCTTCGGAAGTTTCGCAGGAGCAATTGGATGAGTTGGCATTGAGGATACTTCAGCCGGCTAAACAGCAATAATACGGACAGAAGCGATGACTAAAAGCAAAAAAATTGATAAACAGAAAATCGAACGGGCGGTAAAGCAGATACTCGAAGCAATAGGCGAAGACCCGAAACGTGAAGGGTTAATCTCTACTCCCACACGAGTGGCAAATATGTATGAGGAATTATGTTCGGGAATATATGAAGACGCATCGAAGCATTTGAAAACTTTCTTTACCGAGCGTTATGATGAAATTGTCGTTTTACGCGACATTCCGTTTCATAGTATTTGCGAACATCACCTTATGCCCTTTATCGGCAAAGCGAATATTGCCTATCTGCCAAGTGGTCGAGTTGTCGGAGTATCGAAACTTGCGAGAGTTGTAGAGACGCTCTCGAATCAGCTTCAGGTACAGGAACGCCTGACGACGCAGATAGCTGATATGCTTATGGAACATCTTCGTCCCAAAGGGGTAGCTGTCGTTATGAAAGCTCAGCATACGTGTATGACGATACGTGGCGTAAAAAAGCCGGGCTCGCAGATGATAACTTCCGCACTGCGAGGAATATTCAAGACCAATTTAGCTTCACGAACGGAAATCCTTTCGCTGCTAAAAGAATAATCACACCGGTACATTCGTTTTGTTCTGGTCGGCAGCCTGTTGAGTTACAAGCGAAACATAAGCAGCTCGGATTACATCTTTCGTAGTCAATTCCACATTATCGGTTTTGCCCTTTACCTGAGTGATAAAGTCTTCGAAGTATGCATTTGCTCTGCCCTGGCCAGCGGGTATATGAAAATGCCTCTCGTCATTAGCTTTTATCATTATGATAAAGTCGCTGTGATATGTAGCTTCTATTTGCCCGATGTCGCCGTGAATTGTAAATCGATAATAGTTTGGCACATTATAGCTGCCATCGGGAGTGAGATACGAGACATCCGAGAGCACCCCTCCGCCATTGTCCATCTTCAGAATAAATTGCGCACCATCTTGGAAAAATGGATATTGTTTTGCTTTCGCATTCCACACACGGGCAGCTACCACTTCGACGATTTTTCTGCCTGTCATCCATTCGAGTGCATCTATGCCGTGAACAGCAATATCGTTTATCGTGCCACCGTGCAAGCCTTCCTTAAAATACCACATCGGTCTAATGCCGATAGATAACGGGTGCTGGCCTGTGAATGTTACCGTATGTACCTCTCCGATCTCTCCTGCATCTATAAGCTGTTTGATCTTCCGAATAGCAGCGGAGCTACGCAGATCAAGCTGACAGCCTACGACAAGATTTTTTTCTTCCGCAAGTTTTTTTATCTGCTCAAGTTCATCCAGTTTACAGCAGATAGGTTTATCGGAAATCACATGCCTGCCCTTCTGTAATGCCTGTATGGTACGCTGACCTCTCTTAGCGAAGATATCACCGACAGCAATAACGTCGCATTCAACCTCGTCAAGCATTCGCTCATAGTTCTCGTGCGTAATCTCGACAGTGCCAGCTTTGGCGAGTTCCGCACGTCTGTCAGCGTCTTCTTCACAGGCAGCTAATATCTCTATATCGGGCAACTGACGGGCGTGATTATAGACAGCCATTATATGACCATGTTGAAATCCGACAAAAGCAAAACGAATAGCCATTGTAATACTC
>WFQY01000286.1 GCA_015486815.1 Phycisphaerae bacterium
AGAGAGTTCTTTTTGTGAAAATCCTATAAAATAGGGGGTCTATACTCATTGAGTGTTTATAATTGTAAATACTCAACTTAAAATGTTCTCGTAATCTTAATAAGATTAGGTGATCTATTGAATCTATCCCAAGAAATAATATCATTCGCGGTTAATGTACGTCCATTAAGTTCTATTTTAGCTATTTTGCTACCTCTGCCTGAAATAGCTATTTGAAGCTCTTTTCCGCGTAAGCGAAGGTTATTTATGGAAATTTCGCTGTAATAACATGGTGATACTTTTAATCCCTCAGGCGTAGCCTCAATGCCGGCGAAAATATCAAAGAAATTGCTATACCAGACTTTGGCGGCAAATAACTGTTTGGTACCCGGATTATCCAATGTGATTCCTTCATTTTCCGCTTCGGTTGTCAGACCTTCCGGGATCGTGTGCTGCTTCCAGTTCCATTTGACGGTGTTTTCCCAGTGTTTAAGTTCTCTTTTATTGCGCGATAGACGCATCATATGATAATAAAAACCCTCTATTACGGGACAATAGGCACCTATTTGATTACCATCAGCCATAAAACTCGAATCCCATCGGGGAAACATATACAGCCCCCGTGGATGATGAAAATGGGTTTTCATAAAGTCGGCAATTTCGGAGATATGTCCTTCAACAAGGTCGCGGGCAAAAGGAGTCAACCAAAGAATGGCATAAAGTGGATAATGAAGACGTTGTTTGAATGTTCGAGAAGAACAGGAATCGATAAAATATCCTTTGTCGGAATCAAAAAGATATTTGATGAAATTCTTTCGACAGCGTTCGGCGAGATCGTGGCAGGATTCAGCAAGTGCGGTATCGCCCCACAGATTGGCGAGATATGCTGTGCAATGAACCGCTTGATAGAAAATACTATTATTGAAGCTACTGATATCGTGGCCATTTTCGTCAAGGCATTCAGGAAAATCAGGATAAAGAGAGACTCCCTCGATCAAACCGCTTTGTTTGACTTCGCGTTCCAGTGTTTTATTCAATAACCACTTGCAGAATGGAAAGAACTTTTTAAGGACACTGGTATCGCCGGTATATACAATATAATCATATAACATAATGATATAAAGGCACTGTGCAGGAAACGCCATCGCTCCTGCAAGTTTCAAACGGGTTGTCAGTGCGTGGGGTATTCCCAGCTGTTTATTTGCTGTTTTATGGAAAAAGTCCAACATCTGACGGACAAAATCTCCGTCGCCAGCGAGCAGAAATGCCTTTGCATGCACCATGGAATCCCAACCCCATACCCAGTAACCGCCAGCAGTTGCGCGAATTGCTCCCGGGATATCTTTAACTTTGAGAGAATCAATAACGGCAGGAACATTATGCAAAGCAGAAGAAAGAACCTCGGACTCATTTGCAAGTTTCAATTTCGGTGCTTGGGTCAGTCTGACCCGATAGTCAGTCAAGACCTCATCCGTTTGCTTATGGATATTTTTCTGTAAATCTTTTAGACGCTGCTCAAAGGTTTTGCGTTTTGTGCCGAAAAGAACAAACATAGTCGCCGAATCTGAAAACGCTTTGCTTTCGATATATTCCTTGTGTCTTTTATAGGTCTTACGAAATTGCAAAGGAAGTTCCGAAGAAATTGCAATACGTGTTTCGCTTCGTAGCGGTTCGATAATATCGAATGTTTCTCTTTGTGCTAAAGCGGAAGACCTTTTGGGCTCTTTCGGATATACATCAATGGCCAGCATAGTAAAACAGTTTTGGCGAGGGTTTGCCTTATATTCCTTCCATTTGCGGGCGGGGGATTCTATACGGGTAAAACCGTGGTGCAGCATCTTCAGGCTGACTGTTTTGTTTTTAGGATTTTGAAGAATCTTGACTCGTTGAACGATCGCATCGTTGAGCAAAACCATTTCGTGTTGTAGTTGTACTTCATCAATTTCGCACTCACTTTGATATCCAAAAGGATACAAATGCGTATTCCGGAAGGTCAGGTAATACATCCTGCTATCAATAACAACATAGAGACGAAACAATTTTGTCCAAGTTGATACGGGGTCAGCCTGAAATATATATCTATCTCCCAATCTCTGCTGACCGTAATATATTATCTTGGTTATTCCACCATGCTTAGCTACTGTAACTCCAATACGTCCACCACTGAATTGATCCTGCTCTAAGCAGAAGCCTTTGCTAATAACCGGAATATCGTTTACATACTTCAGCACAATATCACTCCTCAAAACATTTACAGGTTGGCAAGAGTAAAGGTGAATCGGTAATTGCCCGAGCCAATCTCAAAATTCAATATTCCATTTTCCTCTTTGCCACTATGTACTCCTATTACATTACCGGCAAAACCCTTGTTCCATATACAAATATTTCCTTCCATAACAATACCGTCGGCAATATGTGTAAGTGGGATTTTTACCTCGGCACTCGTGTTAGTTGGTATGCTGATATTCATTGAGAGTTTTCGATTTTTTCCTTTTTGCCAGAAACAGGAAATCCGCCCACGTACGGTTTCTATCGACCCATACGCCCAAGCACATCCAGGTGGAAAATATGGCTGAATTCTTACCTTTTCATAGCCTGCGTATTTCGGAAGTGCTTGAATTCCCGCTAATGCGTGATAAAACCATGAGCTTATACTACCGAACATTATGTGATTGTTCGAGCTTCCCTGATTCCATTTTTCCGATAGTGTGGTACGGTTCTTTACCATATAGCCAAAACTCGGATAATCGGTTTGGATAACGATCTGCCACGCTATATCATTCATCTCGTACATCATCAATGAATCGAAGAGATATTTCGTACCTAAAATTCCGGTATTCAAATGGTTGTTGCACTTATCCGTGATGGAATTCTTTAGTACGGATATCAGATTGTCTCTATCTTCGTCAGGGTGTAAATTCAAACACAAGGTCATCGCTGTCTCGCATTGTGTGCCTCTTCCGTAAATCGCCGAAGACGATTGTGTTTTATTGCAGAATTTGTTTATATATGCCTTTCGGATTTTCTCAGCCAGCTTGCGATATTCTTTTTCCTGTTCAATTAGTCCCAAAACGTTTGCTGACCGTGACACTATCAAAGCACTATAATAA
>WFQY01000287.1 GCA_015486815.1 Phycisphaerae bacterium
AATAATGATTTTATTTACTCAGATGTTTATTTTAGACGCAAAACAGGATAAAATAAAATGGTTAGGAATATTTTGATAAGGTATGTTGATGACGCAGGAATCGGAAAATAAAAATAATAACGAAAATAAATCGCCTCAGGCTGATGATCAGCAAACGGACAAGAAGCCTCAGCCCAAACTGCCTATTCCGCCACCTATGAAGATGCCACGTGGCGGATTAAGCTGGATAATTTTTCTCGGTCTTGCACTGGCGATGGTTGCACTGCTCAGCAAAAGCTATAACCGTCCAACGATTCTCAACATCACCCAATTTTATTCCTATCTTAACAATCACCAGATAGAGCAGGTAATAATAAGAGATGGCAGTATCGACGGCAAACTTCGCACACTCACAGGCCAAAAGCCAAGCAGCTCAGCTGACTTCGAAGTCAAACTACCACGCGAGACCACACATTCACCCGAATTCATCGATTCGCTCAGAAAGCAATGCGAAGCTACCGGCACATCGCTGAAATACGAGCCTTCGGATAATCTTTTCCTGCAGGTATTTCTGAGTCTTATCCCTTGGCTTTTGATTTTCGGATTTATCTGGTTCTTTGTCTTTCGTCAGATACGAAATACCGCTGGCGGAGCGGGTATGCTGGGCAGCTTCGGACGAAGCAGGCACAAACTTATCTCAAAAGAACGCACGGGAGTAACCTTCGAAGATGTCGCAGGTATCGACGAAGCGAAAGACGAAGTTAAAGAGATAATAGAATTTTTGAAAAATCCGAAAAAGTTCCAAAAGCTCGGCGGTAGAATTCCGCGAGGCGTCCTGCTTATAGGCGAGCCTGGTTGCGGTAAAACACTGCTTGCAAAGGCAATCGCAGGTGAAGCTGACGTCCCGTTCTATTCGATAAGCGGCTCGGATTTCGTCGAAATGTTCGTAGGCGTCGGTGCTTCACGTGTAAGAGACCTGTTCAGCCAAGCGAAAGCTAATGCTCCGTGTATCATCTTCCTCGATGAAATCGATGCTGTCGGAAGAAAGCGAGGGGTAGGCTTTAACGGCGGAGGACACGATGAGCGAGAGCAGACGCTAAATGCAATTCTCGTCGAGATGGACGGATTTGACAGTTCCGACCAAGTGATAGTGATAGCTGCCACCAACAGGGGCGATATTCTCGACCCCGCTCTTACGCGTCCGGGCCGTTTTGATAGACAGATATACGTTCCGCTGCCCGATATCAAAGGGCGTTACGAAATCCTCAAGGTGCACGCGAAAAAGATCAAAATGTCGCCCGATGTCGATTTTTGGCGGATAGCTCGCGGAACACCTATGTTCAGTGGAGCGGATTTAGCTGCTATTATCAACGAAGCTGCTATCGCTGCTACTATGGCGGGAAAGGAATATGTCGAGACAGAAGACATAGAAGAAGCGAGAGATAAAGTCCGGTGGGGACGTGCTAAAAAATCGCGCGTAATTGATGAGCGTGAGAAGAAGGTAATCGCATATCACGAAGCGGGACACGCATTGGTCTCGGAGTTTGTCGAAGGTGCCGACCCGTTACATAAGGTAAGCATAATACCACGCGCACAAGCAGGCGGAATGACTATGATGCTGCCAGAAACCGACCGACACATATATACGCGAAAATATGTGTCAGCTCAGATTAGAGTCCTGCTTGGCGGAAGAGTAGCGGAAGAATTAGCATGCGATGATATATCAAGCGGTGCTTCCGACGATATCAAACGAGCATCTCAACTCGCAAGGACGATGGTCTGCGAATGGGGAATGTCAGAACAGATAGGCCCAATACGATTCGGTGCTGACAATCAAACCCCTTGGCCAATTGATGGCACGCAGAGTAAAACCTATTCCGATAAAACAGCAGAGATGATAGATACCGAAATTGCAAGCCTTGTCAAGCAGGCCTACGACGACTCGAAGAAAATAATCAGAGATAATCGCGAAAAGCTCGACCTATTGGCAGAGGCTCTGCTCAAATATGAGACACTGGAAGCTGACGAGGTCAAGAGGATAATCGCAGGACAACCGATAGAAAAGCCTACGGTAAATGACCTTTTGGATAAGGAAGCGAGCAACGTTACCGACTCGGTGGAAATTTCAAGCGACGAAACTGCCGGCGAGTAAATATTCTTTCAGTTGGCAAATATGTTACAGAGAGATTTTCGTTGACAATTAACGCTGTTTCGGTAGTTTAATGTATAATAATTTTGTTTAGTATGGGAATAACATAGTGAGCTATAATCCGCCTACAATATCAGAACAAGCGAAAAAAATTGCGGACAAATTCTTCGAGCACGCAGCTACCGTCGCTGATACCCATAATTACGATTATGCGATAGAGCTTTACATTCAAGGTCTTTCTAAAAATCCCGAAGCTGTCGAAAAAGGGCATAAACCGCTTCGTGAGGTATCGATAAGGCGAAAAGTTGCCGGTGGCAAAAAGCCCGGTCTCTTCGAAACAATGAAACGCAGCAAAAGCAAGAAAGACCCACTTGAAGCGATGCTCAATGCGGAATATCTGCTCGCAAAAGACCCGCTTAACGTTAATTATATCGATGCGCTGGTGAAAAATGCCAATCAAGCTGAGCTACCCGAAACTTTACGATGGGCGATTGGTGTGTTCCTTGAATTAGCGAGGCAAAAAATCAACCCGAATCAGCTGCTAACTATCAAAACCTATAGCGAAAAGCTCGGCGATTATTACGATAAGCTCGACAGACCGGATATTGCTATCGAGTGTTATCAGTATGGCCTTGATGCCCTCGAAGCGGGAATACATGCAGGTGTCGGGGTAAAATACGACTTTGTTGGTATTCAAAGAGATTTGGCAGGAAAGCTGACAATTCTCCGCGGAAAATATGAACGTGCCGGAGATTTCAGAGAGTCGGTCAAGGATGCGGATGCACAAAAAGAACTTCAAGATAAAGCTAAGGCAGTCAAAGGGGAAGAGCTTTTAGTGCAAATGATAGAAAAAGCTCGTGCCGAGCTTGAGCGTAACCCCGATGTTACCGGAAAGATAAACGCACTTGTCGATCTGCTCCTTCAACGAGGCAGACCCGAAGACGAACAGGAAGCTATCGAAATTCTCGATAGCGCTTACAAAAAAACCAAACAGTATAGCTATAAGATACGTTCCGATGATGTCCGTATAAGGCAGCTTAACCGCGAAGTTAGAAGACTGAAAGAAACTCTTCAAAGCAATCCTGACGATGCTGAACTCAAAGCGAAACTGAAACAAGCTGCCAAAAAATTAGAGCAATTCGAAATCGAAATCTTCGGCGAACGGGTAAAACAATATCCCACTGACAATAAATTGAAATTTGAGTATGGCAGACGTTTGTTCAAAGCTAAAAAATATGACGAAGCTATTCCGCTGTTTCAGGAAGCCTCGTCCGACCCGCGATATGCGGTACGCTCGAAATATTATATAGGCGCCTGCTTCTATCAAAAATGTTGGCATCAGCAGGCAATCGATGTGTTGCAAGATGCTATACAAGATTATGAGTCAGCCGGCGATAACGTCAGCAAAGAAATGCACTATGTGCTCGGCCGTGCGTTCGAAGATTCCGGTCAAAAAGACCAAGCTATAAAAATTTACAGCAAGTTGATTCAATGGGATTATAATTATCGTGATGTAAGAAGCCGTATCGATGCTTTACAAAAAGCATCGGCATAAAAAAACAGGAGTATGTATATGTTCAAATTAAAACATCTGATTTTACAAGCTTTGGTATCACCCGCATTGATTGCATTTGCGCAAAACAATCAGCCGACCGATAAGCTCATTCCCGAACAGAGTATTGCTCTTCCGTGGATAGTCGGTTTCGGAATACTCGTATGTACGCTCATTGCGGGATTCAAACACCCTGGCAGAACGTATCTCGATTGATTAAAACTCACACTCTTTTTGGAGGTATGTGTTATGAAAAATTTCATCCTGATTCTGTTGGTAGCAATTAACCTACTGTTAGCGGGGGTTTTGGTTTTCAAGGTAATTGATCTACCACAAGCAAAAGCTCAGCCGATAGGTCTTGCGGGAAATTACCTTATGGTAAGTGGCGAGATACTCGGCACCAAATCGGACGCTGTCTATGTCGTTGACCTTGCTAAGCGTAAACTGCACGCCTTACATTATGACCGCTCTACAAGGCGTGTTACGCTTCAAGGAACAAGAGACCTTGCTCAAGACCTTGCCAGCACCGTCCGAATGCATCCCGTAAGAAGAACAAGACGGCCGAGGAGAAGAAGATAATCTATTGAGAGGAGCTTAAAGATGAACGGAAAAAATATCACGGTAATCTGTTTGTTTGGCAGTAGTTTGATATTGCTTACCCTTTTGACAATCGTACAGGTATTCGTAACTCCGCCGGTGGTATTCGCCGGTAGTATGCAAGCCAGCGGTGGCGATTATATCGCCACTATCGCCCGAACCTCCGATGCCGAAGAGGTCTTATGGATACTCGATTGCAGAACCAAAACGATAGGTATCTATCAATACGACAACACTACACGCAGACTTGAGCTAAGAACGACATTCACCGTTAAAGAGCTCGGCGAGTAATAATAAAAGTTTACTAACGCTATTCACCACTTAGTATTATAGACGTGCAAAATACAAATTCGTAGGGGCGGACCTGCGTGTCCGCCCTGTTTTTGGGGCAGACACATAGGTCTGCCCCTACACATTAATTGACATCCCTAAAACTTGGCATTAAAATTCTTCTTTTGCCAAGAGGACTTTTTTCGCTATTGTCGGCTCGAGATTGGCAGCCCCGAGTACTCGCGTAGCGGATTTCCGGATAGTCGGATTACTCTCGGTAATCGCAAGTTTCTGCAGCTGAGCAATCTGCTTATCGGTCAGTTTCCTGCCAATCGTTCGTAACGATTCGGTAAGCAGATCCAAAAGCTGAACTTTTTGATCCGACTGTGAATTTTTCAATGCAATATCCGCTAAGCTCTTCTGTGCCTGCTCCGATTGCAATAGCGAAAGAACCTTCGCACATTCCAATGCAATATTCCAGCCAGCTTTCTGCCCCGAACTTGCAAG
>WFQY01000288.1 GCA_015486815.1 Phycisphaerae bacterium
CAACAATAAAGTAAACGCTACGATTTATTATTTGATAAGGACATACAATGTTAGGGTTACATCTTGACCTTAAATGGTCGATGCCAAAAAAGACATATCTCAAGCGGATATTGATACGGGCGAAACAGCTTGGCGTAGATACGATATTACTTGAGTTTGAAAATAAGATATATATCGATTGGCTAAAGCAAGCGATTCATCCCGACTGCTGGCAAAAAAATGACCTACGATGGTTTCAAGGTCTTTGTAAAGAATTAGCCCTTACAATCATCCCTAAAGTTCCGCTGCTCGGACATATGGAATGGGTACTTCAATGGCCTTGGTGGGCTCATCTTCGAGAGAACAATGATTTTCACGAGATATGCCCGAATCACCCCGAGACACCCGAATTCGTGCGAAAATTACTGCAAACGGTATTGGATTTATTCCCCGATAGCCCAATCATACACCTTGGTGGTGATGAAACGCGTTCGCTTGGTTCCTGTGTCAGTTGTCAGTCAACCGGAAAATCGAAAGCTGATATTTATCTCGACCATTATCTACCACTTATTCGAATGGTTGAATCATCGGGCAGACGAGCAATGATATATTCCGATATGATACTCTCACATCCGCAAGCGTTAAACAAACTGCCACGCTCGGTTATCATTGCCGACTGGGACTATTGGAGCGGAGCAGAAGATTTTGCGAGAGTCTGGGGACAGGGTTTGGAGGGAAAAAATCTTATCCGCAAAAAAGATGATTTCGATAAACTGCCACACAGCTTGCAAAAGTTCAAAAAATACTTCTTTGAAAAAGACGGTTGTCTCGTTCCGTTTCCTTATGTTAGATTTTTGCAAGAGATGGGCTTAGATGTCGTTGTCTTTACAGCTGCACGTTGTGACGGTGATAACTATTGTGCACCGCGAACAATCTGGCATATCAAAAATACAATCGCAGGTAGCAGAAAAGCTGCCACTGCGAATTGTCTCGGTACGGTGATTACATCGTGGGCGGTACGGTTCAATCACTTCGAGACAAATTGGCCTGCTATTTTCGCAGGTGCTTATGCCTATCAAAATCCGAAAATTACGATTACACTCGAAGAACTTTCGCATCTATTCGCTCGAACATTCTTCAAGTGCGATTGGCCAAGCTGTTTCTTCGACCTCGATCTCCTCTCAGCGACATTACCCGACATCCAGTCCGCACCACACTTTGATGGCATATACGCTGACCCGTATCCGCCCGATATTATTCATCGCTATATCGAATATATATATCGCGATCCGAAATCGCATCATACACGCCAAGCAAAAAAATTGCTCACACAGACCAAGGCAAACTATGTAAAGGGTTATAACATTTTGTGCAGACGGGAAAAGGACATTCGCAAAAATCAATTGGCATATTCAATCTGGAAATTGTCAGCTAAGACCCTTGTCCACAAAGCAAACGTCCTGCCTACGATAATGGATATTGCTCAAGGCGGATCAGCGTCAGCTAATATACGCAGGAAATTTCTACGAGAAGTAACTTCTCTTACAAAAGACTACGATAACATTTTCGGGCAGACGTTTAAAGTTGCTTCTCTTGCGATGGAAATTGCTCTGCGGTTTAGCGAAGAGACGGAATTGCTACATCGATAGAACCTTAACCCGTCATTACCAACATGCACGATTTATTTTCTCGGCGAAGCGGTCGTCTTGCGAACAATAAGATTCATCGGATATTTTACATGCTTTACAGGACAGTGAAGATCGTCCATCCTGTGAAATAGCTGATCTATGAGCGTGCTCGCAATTTGCTTTATCGGCTGTGCTACCGTAGTAAGTGGCATATATCCGTAATCGGAAAGCTCTATTCCGTCAAACGAAATTATCGATATATCATCTGGAACTTTTAACCCCAGCTCACCAATCGCCCTTAATACGCCAAAGGCATAATAGTCCGATTGAACAACCAAAGCTGTTGTCTGCGAATCCTTGCGAAGAGATTTGAGTGTCTGTCTATAAACGTCGTCTATCGATGCACCGCATCGAATAAACATTTCATCGTCAGCTTTAATTCCCGCCTGCTCAACCGCACGTAAAAATCCTCTTGGCCTCGACGCATTATTAAAATGATGGCCGACGAATTTTATTTTATGATGGCCCAATGACATTAAATATTTCGTAGCTTCATAGCTGCCAGCTTCAAAATCGGCACAAGCGGAATCGAACGGTGCATCTTTCGGCAATTCCTGCCTTAACACAATCGGCTTGTCCTTTTGTGCCTTTGCAAGCTCTAATACATAAGGATAATTTTCGTCGGGATAACCGAGCAATAGGATAAAACCGTCGGTATGAACGTTTGCAAATGATTTTAAAATTTCCCGTTCGTGTTCATTGTCAAGCTGAGAATATGCAGCTAATACTTCATAATTTCTTTGTGCGGTAAGTTTTAAGATTTCTTCTATAAACATCGCATATATGGGGTTCTGAACTGACGGAACAAGCAGATTGATTAGCCCCGCTTTTCCTTTTGCAAACCGGATTGCTGCTTGTGATGGGCGAAATTCAAGCTCGTCAGCTATCTTCTTTACATACTTACGTGTCTTTGCGCTTACAAGCGGATCGTTATTAAGAGCTCGCGAAACAGTAGCTACCGACACATCAGCTTTGTTAGCTACATCGACGATAGTTATTCTGTTCGACTTCTTCTTAAAACGCATTTTTACGCTCCAAACAGCACGCACCGCTACCTACATTTCCATTTTCTACAATTTGCCCTATTTATGCAAATATAAATCTCGCAGTAAATGCATCTACAAGTGCGAAAATATTTTCTGACAGGCGTTATTGAGCATATTGAATATTTAGAAAGGCTTTGCGATATATACCTGTCGCTTACCGCTATGGGAAGAATCGAAACATATTTTTTTGCCTGTCCTCGACCACCTCGGATGCAAATCGCATCGCGATTGCATAAGCCAAGGCTGAGAATAAAATCTGCCAACAATTCGTAGTTCGTCTTCAGCGGGATTATATATCATCAAGGTGCGATAATCCTTCTCGTCGGGATAAGTGTCGGTAAGAATCAATTTTCCGTCGGGTGAATATGTACAATGACCATCGCCGAAAGGTGTAAGCGTGTTTTCGCCTACTATGCTTATCTCTTGAGTTTTATCTTTGAACAGAAAATATCGTTCGCCGATATTGTTCCTATACGCCCACGCTATAACTTCGCAGTTACTTTTCCAATCGAAATGGCTTGTCATATCGTCATCGTTAAGTACATATATATCGCTGCCGTCGATGTTAGCTGTCAGCATTCGCGTATAATGTGCATATCGAATTTTCGTACCGGTATTCCGCCAACGATGTAGGAAAATAAATCTTTTATCGTCAGGCGAAAACAGAAGATGATTAAACCAATGTTTGACATTGCCCATTGTAAGACTCGGATTTATATTCCGTGCCTGTGCCAGAGAGATAATAAGCTCACACCTGCCAGTCTCTATATCCATAAAATATATTCCGTCGTTTTCCGGTGCCAATTGGTCTTTATACGGATCCTCTACGCCTTCATAGCCATAGCCCGGGCGAGTATCCGCCAATCGGGAAAAGCTGAGCGAAAGTGCCTTTTTACCGTCATTACTGACAGCTGCCACCGGTAGCGGAAGGATATTTTCTTCGCCTTTGTTAATGTCATATACGACAGAAACGAATTTACCATCGCGTCTATCGTTAAAAATGATTTTATCTTCGGAAAAAGCAGGATGCCATTGCAGCATCGACCCCTGCTGCCAAGACCAGCCAAAGGTCTTGGTGATTGGCTCGAATTTGTTTTCTTGCAGATCGACCAATCCTATCACAGCATAATCGTCAGCTGTCAATGGCCTATCACAGAAGTCGATTCTGTGAGCAAGGACATATTTTTCCGATAGATTCCATGGGCATTTATCGAAATACCCGAAAAAGTGGTGATAACTATCTTCTGTTATTTGAATTATAGC
>WFQY01000289.1 GCA_015486815.1 Phycisphaerae bacterium
ATTATAGGCGGATTTTCGGTAATTTTCGAAGCTCTTGCCTTGCTTAAAGGCTGGGGAATAGGACTTTTTGTCCTACCAGAGAAACGAATGGGGCTTTATAGAGTTTTTTCTTTCACTGGCCCCGGAACGTGGAATTATCTTGCGATTTATCTTACGCTATTGTTTTTTTTGGCGAATTACGTTATCAAATATAAGATAGGGCGTCAAGCTTCAATATTCGCTTTATTTGCAGGAATAGCTCTTACATTATCTCGGCAGGGATGGAGTAGTCTCGGAGTGATGGGAATATTTTTGAATAAAAAGTTAAGAGGATTAGCCTTAATTTTGATATTATTAGCCGGTTGGCTATTAGTTACTCAAATAGATGAATTCAGTCCTAAATATTATTTTAGGGGATTTACTTATGTGGAATCTCTTAAGATATTGAAAAAGTCGCCTTTGTTAGGAGCTGGCCCGGGCATGTTCGGTAGCACGACAGCCAGTATATGGAATAGTCCTTATTATAAACATTGGCCTCATGAATTCAGGAGGATGGTCTTATCTATGCGGAGCATAGATACTTTTTGGGCATCGATGTGGGGAGAATTCGGAATATTAGGATTAGCTGCATTTGTATCGATTTGGATTTCGTTGTATTATTATTTAAAAAAGATTAGCGCGAAGATACGTCAAACAGATGTTATGCTATGTGACATTGGTAAGACATTAAGATACTTTTTAGTCGCATTGACCATTCTATGTTTTGCCAGCGGATTAAATATGGCATTTGTTACATTTATATATTTCGCATTAGTAGGAACTTACATATCCGTAGTCTCGAATATGCTGAAAAATAACGTTTCTCGCACTCACGTATAAACATTAGTTAGGATATAGCCGAAGAATGAAAGTATTGATGGTAAACAAATACTTATATCCCAGAGGTGGCAG
This sequence comes from Phycisphaerae bacterium, assembly GCA_015486815.1. Taxonomy (GTDB): domain Bacteria; phylum Planctomycetota; class Phycisphaerae; order JAAYCJ01; family JAAYCJ01; genus S014-18. Next base: position 931 of record WFQY01000289.1, read on the forward strand.
TGAGACATATATGCTCAACTTGGCGCAGGGGCTAAAAGAAAGGGGAATTTCGGTTGCCTTTTGGGGAATGAAAAATGACAAAAACGTTGTAAAAGATGAATTTGATTGTTTTGCCGATGACATTAATTATCAGCAAATCGGGCTTACACAAAAATTATCGCAATCGGTTTCAACTATTTATTCCATAAAAAATAGGGAAAAAATAGAGAAAATTCTCGATGCTTTCAGACCGGATATCGTTCATCTTCACAATTTCAATTTTCAGCTTACCCCCTCTATCTTACCGGTTATAAAAAAACGAAATATTAAGATAGTTTATACAGCTCACGACAGTCAATTGGTCTGTCCATATCACCGATTGTATAATTTCCAAAATAATACCGTATGTGAAAAGTGCGTTACCGGAAAGTTTTATAATTGTGTAATTAATCGGTGTTTTGATAATTCACTCTTGAAAAGTATAATAGGTACGTTAGAGTCTTACCTGTATCATACGCTGAATTATTATAATAAATATTTGGATATGGTGATTGCTCCCAGCAATTTTTTAGCTGACAGAATACGAAACAAATATAAAGGTGAAATACGAATTCTGCCTAATTTTACGGAGGTTCTCCCAAAACCCAATGATATAACAAAAAACGATTATTTTTTATACGTCGGACGAATATCTCTGGAAAAAGGCATTTTAGAAGTTATAGATATCTTTCGTGAGATAAAATTACCATTGCAAATCGTTGGAAGCGGAGAGAACATCGGCGATGAATTGAATAGCGGGTCTGTTCGTTATCTGGGCCCGAGATACGGACAAGATCTATTTGATACGATTGAACGAGCTAAGTTTGTAATTCAGCCATCGTTAGGATATGAAAATTGTCCTATGGTCGTCATCGAATCTTTTGCTTGCGGAACACCTGTAGTAGCGCCTGCTCATAGCGGCTTTTTGGAAATGATAAAAGACGGACACAATGGCTTCTTGGTAAACTTTACAGATAAGGACAAGTTAAAAGACAAATTATACCGCTTAGCTGATTTGGATATCTCCGATATGGTAAATAATTGTATCAAGACATATTGCGAAAGGTATAGCAAAAATGTACATTTAAAGAGAATTCTTTCGTTGTATCAGGAGTTAATAAATGCAAGCGTATAAATTGATAGAAAAGATAATTAGCAAAATAAAAAAAGAGCCTTATGAAATACAATATCCGTTTAGCTACCGTGAGATTTGCACGATATTATGTTCGAGATTTTGGGCTATTGTTCGCGGAACATTGTTCGTCAAACCGTTTTTGAAACGAAGCAAGGGGTTGGTCTTTGCGGAAAAGGGAGCGAAAATTCTATTCGGGCATAAAATAACAGCTGGTCGAAATTTAAACTTGATGGCGTATTCTACTATAAATGCGTTGAGTTATAATGGTGTCGAGATAGGCGATAATTTTACTTTGGGTAAATACGCTATCGTTGAATGCACGGGCGTTTTGAGAGATGTTGGCAATTCACTCAGGATAGGCAATAACGTAGGAATCAATCATTATTGCTATATAGGAGTTCGGGGAGATATCATCATCGGAGATAATGTGATTTTCGGACCAAGGGTAAATGTATTTTCCGAAAACCATAATTACGATGACCCGTCTATTCCCATAAAATATCAAGGAGTAACGAAAGATACGACAATAATTGGTAATGATGTTTGGATTGGTTCGAATGTATCTATTATGTCGGGCGTCAAGATAGGTGACGGTTGCGTGATAGCTGCCGGTGCTGTTGTTACGAAAGACATCGATCCATATTCCATCGTTGCGGGTGTCCCTGCCAAAATAATAAAAAAACGAGGAGAAAATAGTCAATGAGTGCAAAGAGAAATATGCCCTCCGAGGCCTCTATAATTCTTACGTATAGATGTAATTGTAGATGTTATATGTGTAATATTTGGCAGGATCCAACCAATCCTCAGGAGGAAATCACACCCGAGGATTTGGAAAAGCTACCCGATAGTTTATCGTTTTGCAATCTTACAGGTGGCGAACCATTTTTACGAAAGGATATCGAGGATATTGTCAAAGTTGTAAGCAAAAAAACAAAACGCATTGTCATATCGACAAACGGTTTTTTCACCGAACGAATTGTCGATTTGGTCAAAAAATTCCCGTCGCTTGGCATAAGAGTCAGTATCGAAGGTCTTCCCGCTGCTAACGACGAATTAAGAGGCATAAAGGACGGATTCGATCACGGATTGCGGACACTGCTCGAGCTTCAGCATCTCGGCTGTCGGGATATCGGATTTGGTATTACCGTTTCAGACAGGAATCATCGTGATATGATAGAATTATATCAATTAGCCAAAGGACTCGGATTTGAATTCGCAACAGCTGTCATTCATAATTCATATTATTTCCACAAACAGGACAATCAATTCGAAAAAACCAATGAAGTTATTGCGTCATTTGAAGAACTGATAAATCGTCTTCTTTCAACTTGGCGTATAAAAAATTGGTATCGTGCATATTTCAATTATGGGCTGATAAATAAAATCAAAGGTAACGACCGATTGCTTCCTTGCGAAGCTGGCTCCGAAAACTTTTTCATAACCCCTACGGGCGACGTCGTCCCTTGCAATGGTTCAGAGGTTCCTTGGGTAATGGGAAATATCAAAACGCAATCGTGGGACGAGATATGGAACAGTCCGAAAGCAAATGAAATTCGCGAAAAAGTGAGAAACTGCAAACGCGGATGCTGGATGATAGGAACGGCTGCCCCCGTAATGAAAAAGTACATCGCTGTCCCTACAAAATGGGTCATACGCAATAAAATCAATAACATATTGGGTAAGCCCGTATGTCTCGAGTGTTAAAAATAGCTGTCATAGGTACCCGTGGCTTTCCAAACGTACAAGGAGGCGTCGAGAGCCATTGCGAAAATCTGTATCCAAAATTAGCTAACATGGGTATAGACATCACCGTCTTTACACGTAAGCCTTACATAAAAAATCTCAACAATACCAAATGGAATAGCATAAATTTCGTTCATATTTGGGCACCGAAGAAAAAATCGTTCGAGGCTATTGTCCACACAACCCTTGCTCTAATGAAAGCTAAACTTATGGGTTTTCGATATGTCCATTTTCACGCAATAGGCCCCGCCCTTGTTGTCCCCCTTGCAAGACTATTGGGTATGAAGGTTGTTTTCACCCATCACGGACCCGACTATCAAAGAAACAAATGGAATAAGTTAGCAAAAGTCATTCTTCGTGTGGGAGAATATCTGGGATGTCGATTTTCTCATCAAGTAATAGCTATCTCCAAAGGAATACAGACACACATAATCGAGAAATTCCATCGTCAGGCTCATTATATACCGAACGGATTAACAAAACCGATTATTGATTCGGATATATCATATCTTCGACAAATAAAAATCAAACCAAAGAAATATATTTTCACCGCTGCCCGATTTGTGCCCGAAAAGGCACTTGATGACTTAATCTCTGCTTTTTCAGATTTGGTATCGGATACGAATACAGACTGGAAACTTGTCATTGCAGGTGATGCCGACCACGAAACAAGTTATAGCAAACAGCTAAAATCTCTTGCACATTCCACCGAAGACGTTATCCTCACAGGTTTTATGTCGGGAAAACCATTGACCCAATTGTTTGCAAATGCCGGACTATTCGTACTGCCTTCTTACTACGAAGGGCTACCAATTGCCCTATTGGAAGCTATAAGCTATAAAATTCCTGTTCTTGTAAGCGACATTCCTCAACACAAAGAGCTAAAGCTACCACCAAATAGGTATTTTACAACAGGCGATATATCATCTTTAAAAGATGCAATTTCATTCTGGATAAAACAACCGTCAGCTATGGATGACCAGCTACTTAATAGAATCAACGAAATAATCGATGAATACAACTGGGAAAAAGTCGCTCAAAAAACATTTCAAGTTTACCAAACGTTAATAAAAGAATAATTTTGAGCTACCTTAAACCGAACAAGACAGTTCTCCGCATCGATACAAAAATCTTGACGAGGCAAATTCAACGTTTTACGATGAGAAAATGATTTGCTTACATAAGCCGAACCAAGCAATATGAACAATAAAACACAAATCGAAAATAAGTACCTCGATTATGCCTACCACTCAGCCGAGATGCAAAGATTGTTATTGTTTTTCCTCATTATTCTTGCTCTGTTAATTCGCATCGTATGCTGGGACTTGAGTCAAGCCATTTACAGAGACACAATAGGTTTTATTCATAATTCCTGCTTACCTGATATTTCGTCGTTTTTTCATCATCGATATCAAGAACCGATACATACCATATCAATCAGACTCGTTCACAGTGTCTTGTTTCCGAGAGAACCTATTAGTAAAATACCCAATCCCTTTACTTGGGAATTTTCAGCATTTACCGTCGGAATGGTATTCACGATATTATGCCTTTGGCTATTGTTCAAACTGGGAACCTATATTCATTCCGTTCAGGCGGGATTATGGTCAGCATTCTTTCTGGCTATTCAGCCCTATGCAGTTCATTATTCAATAAACGGACTGTCGGAACTTCCGTTTCTGTTTTTTATACTGTTATCGATTCTATTCGTAATAAAGGCAATAAATGGCGATAACTGGCTATTACTCCTCGCGGGCACTTCTGCGGTATTTGCCTTTCTTACACGAAAAGAAGCTATCGTCCTGCCATTTGCTATCATCTGTTATCTTTTGATCTTAAAAAATCTCACATTTGCCACAAAATCAAAATACACTTTTTTGTTCGTACTCGGAATAATAATCACGGGCGGTTGCTACGC
>WFQY01000290.1 GCA_015486815.1 Phycisphaerae bacterium
CCCCTTATCAATACTGAAAATAGGGGTAATAAATAACCGTCGGGAAGGTCAAAACGCTGATAATAATACTGTAAATGTGGATTTCGAATGATATTATACGATTTTTATCGGAAATATACTTTACGAATTACAAACGAAAAAAAATTATGATTTCTTTTTTCAAAAGACCGATAAATTTTCACTCTATCGTCTTTTCGAACGTAGAGAAATCAACAATCCCTGCGAAAGGATTATCAATGTTGTCGGTTTGGGAACACCTGTGAAATTATTCCACGCATTATCAATAAAATTAACCGATAAGTTCTGTTATATGAGATGAATTGTGGGAAGCTGGGCGAACAACTTGGGCTATTGCAACAGACGATATTCATTCGGATAATCATTTCCAAAAGGGTTGGGTGATGATAAAATCTCCGTCATTGGAGATGACAAATATACTGCAAGCATTGAAAGAAGATATGTTTTACAGCTCGATGGGACTGGAAATATACGATGTAAAATTGATTGGTAGAAAAGTTTATATTGAATGCTCACCCGTTCGCAAGGTATATTGCATCGGAGCAAGATATCGGGAAACATTTTATGAGCTTATTTGTATTTACTCTCGTTCTATTGTCAGCTTCCATTCACGTATTCTGGAATGCATTGGTAAAGAAATGCGAAGACAAAGCATCGTTCGCATGGCTTAGCCACATAATGAGTGTGTTTGTTTTTCTTCTGCCTGCGTTTGTTATTTCGAGAATGTGTTGTCCCGGGCTGATTTCCCGACCGCTATTGATATTAGCGTGCGTATCGGGTTGGTTCGAAGCTATGTACATCATTACTCTATACGGTGCGTATGAAACCGCAGACCTATCGGTCGTATATCCGCTTAGTAGAGGAATTGCTCCGGTATTTATATTGATGGTAGCTGGTATGTTCGTTTCCGATAGTGTTAATCTCGCAGGCGGAATAGCGGTTTTTGTAATATTGCTGGGAATGACGAGCGTAGCGTTTTCGGTGAAAAATCTCTCTGCGGACAAGACCATAGCGAAAGGGGTGATACTTGCAATCATAACAGGCGCGATGATAGCTGGCTATCATCTTGTCGATAGACGTGCGATGGAGGTTTCCGAGTGCGTTAATCCACTTGAATATCTGTTCATAATGCAGTGTTTTCAGCTGATGTTTCTCACAGCTTGGGCGATCTTATCATCAAAACGCAGAAAGACAATTATGCACGAATGGTATGTAAACAAGCGAGGTGTGCTTATCGTCGGAGCATTTACTCCACTGGCGTATTTTCTTATTATATGGGCGTTAAAGTATGGCAATGTAACGTATATCGCCGCTGGCAGAAATGTCGGGATTGTTATCAGCATTGTCGTTGGGCTGTTGATTTTTCGTGAACCTGTCGGTAGGCTTCGTGCGATAGGTGCGATTTTGATTACCATTGGCATAGCTGGGCTGATACTCTTCGCAAAGGCATAAACAGATGAGAGCGATTAAAGCTATTGATAAGCAATCCGGAATGAGAAAGATGATAACAAAGGAGCTGACTCGCATACTTACCAAGCACACCCCACAAGAATCCCTATATTTTGCAAAGCAAAAAGCAATTAGATTTTTATATTTTTATTGTCGTCTTCCGTCTTGTTTGCCATCGAATAATCCGTATCCTGGCGGGAATGATTTACCCTTAACTTCTGTTCGTAAAGTTTTACAACATCATCTGCGTCAAGACCAAGACATTGAGCCAGCGATATCCAGAAAAACAGCATATCAATAACTTCTACGCGGGCATTCTGAAGGTCATATATTTCAAATCGCCTACCTTCGCGGGCTTCTTTGCACCAATGCTTCCAATAGGTGCAATCTCTGAGTTCCTCTATCTCGTTAGACATCGCCATCAGATAATTGTTGAGCCACTTGCCTGCGGTTTTCGGGTCGAAATCCTTGCGAATAGCATCAGCATCAAACCCCGTTCTCTTATTAAGCTCCGCTTGTTTTCGAAATAATTCCCTTAACATATCTGCTCCTGCTTATTATCATTGCTGCCTATTTGTCAGGCAAAACAAACATAAAATCCTACTGTGTAAAGTTAGCGCAACATATATATTGAATAACAAAATCAAACGCAGGCTTATGCTTGTTATTTATGACGCTTTCGGATTTACGCTGTCCCGAAAATAGCATTTACCATTATATTGATCAGTCCGGCACCGAACGATTCGATAATATTGATAAAAACGTCAGCTGCATACTGCTTAAGATAGTCCGAGCCGAGGAACTGTGTAAAAAGACCCAACACGGGCAGATATAATACCGTTTTCGAGAACAGATCAAGCCATCGTGGAACAAAATTTGTTTTCATCGCCTAACTCCTCTTGCTGTCAAGGACAATTACCTGTAATATTCTGTAATTGTAACACACACTGAAGCCAAGTCAAAAGGAAAATATCTATGGTAGAATATCGTATAATAAGCATAGGAACGTTGAGTAAAAATAAGTTTTGGAACGAGACGGAACCCGTTCGTACAGCACATACTACGACGACGCTTATAGTTTCGGGAGACAAGAAGATAATAGTTGACCCGTCTCTGCCGGGGAGGGTGTTAGATGCGAGACTTTTCGAGCGTGCAGGCTTGCATATAAATGATATTACTACGATATTTCTGACTACCTTCAGAGCGACGCATAGATTGTCGCTAACTGACTTCGAGAAAGCGGATTGGCTGATATATGAGCAGGAAAAAAACTATGCGGAAGAATATCTGAACGAAATGAAGGAAAAAGCTGACAAACAATCCGATGATGAAAATCTTATGATAGACAGGGAGTTAGCAATATTGAAACGTTGTAAGCCTGCGCCGGATAAACTTGCTGACGGAGTGGAGTTATTTCCTTCGTCCGGGGCTTCTGCCGGTTCGTGTGGCTTGCTTTTGACTCCGCCTATAGGAGCTATTGTAGTTGCGGGAGACGCTGTCTTGAACAGAGACTATCTCGAACACGGGCAGGTCTGGGAGCATAGCTTCGACCTGAAATTAGCTCAAAAATCGCTGGAAGACATTATTGAGATTGCGGATCTGATTATTCCCGGACACGATAATATAATTCCACTTATGGGAAAGTTGTTGTAATATTGTTTTTCGGAAAGACGAGAGAGATTGTTCTGAGAGAGTATTGTTATTATGATAGCTTACTTTGATTGTACACGAGGAATAGCGGGCGATATGATAATCGCTGCCCTTTTGGACGCTGGCGTTGACGGAGATCAGCTCATTCGTGAGCTTGAGAAACTCAACCTTGCCGATTACCGAGTAGAGATCTCGGACACCGCTCGCTGCCATATCCATTCGAAACAATTCAAGGTTATTGTTACCGGCGAGCAAAAGGAGCATCGGCATCTCGGGCGGATTATCGATATAATCGAAAAATCGGAGTTAAGCGAAACGGTAAAATCCCGAGCTTGTGCGGTTTTCGAGCGGCTCGGTCGAGCTGAAGCGCAGGTACATAATATTGACATATCCAAGGTACACTTTCACGAAGTAGGAGCTATCGATTCGATAATCGATATTGTAGGGGCTTGTATTTGTTTCGAGCTTATGGGTATCGACGAAATATTCTATTCGAAAATAGCTGTCGGTTCGGGAACGGTGAAATGCGCTCATGGAATTTTGCCAGTACCCGCACCTGCTACGGTAAAACTGCTTGAGGGCAAACGGGTCTATGCTGGACCGGGCGACGGTGAGCTTACCACTCCTACCGGTTCAGCTATTATTACGACTGTCGGTACTCAAAAAATCGACTTACCGGAATTGGAGTTGAGCGCAGTCGGCTACGGAGCTGGCAGCAGAGACAGTGCTGAATATCCGAACGTGCTGCGAGTATTCATCGGCAATAAGAATACGGATAATCGGTTGGAAACGGATGAAATATCCGTAATAAGCTTCAATATAGATGACAGCACCGCTGAGCATACGGGGTTACTCGTCGAACAGTTGCTTGCAAGCGGTGTGCTCGATGTGATTCAAGTGCCTGCATATATGAAAAAGTCAAGAGCAGGTATCAAAATTGAAGTACTCACAAAAATAGCTGACGAACATAAAATAGCGGAAATGATATTATCGCAGGGCACAAGTTTTGGCGTGCGAATTTCTCATCAATATCGATACAAACTCAAGCGGAAAATCGTTCGGATAGAACTTCCCGAAGGGAACGTATCGGTCAAATTGGGTTTGCTTGGCGAGAAACTCGTCCAGATAGCACCGGAATTTGAAGATTGCAAAAGAATAGCGGAAATCAACGGAAGAAATTTTCGCGAAGTTTACGCCTGCGCACTGGAGCTTGCACGCCAAGCGCATTATAATGAATAGCATTATGACGAATAGCATTGTAATTAGTAATTGATTATGGAATATATATTAGCAATTGAAACAGGACAGATATTACCGCTTGTATTAGCTGGCATAGGTGTGGTATTGCTTTTGTACACCACAACGCGACGGATAAGCGGAAAAGCGGGGCTTAAAAGCTCCGACGCGGCAAATATGATCCCATCGATTCGTCAGCAGCAAAATATCAAAGGTGATTTGCAGAGACTTTTGGTCGATTTGCAAGACCTTGCACGCCAGATCAACGGACATATCGACACGCGATTTTGTAAACTTGAAGTGTTGATAAAAGAAGCGGATGAAAAAATTCGTCAGCTCGAAAAACTGTGTAGTGGAAACAATCAATCGCCATCCGACGATAATGAGAATACATCCGGAGGCATCAGTGAGCAGGAAAACAAACCCGAACGAATCGATCCGGAACGGGCAATGATATATAAGCTTGCTGACGCCGGAAAAAATGTAGTGGAAATCGCACGTCAGATGAATAAAAATACCGGTGAAATCGAATTAATCCTATCATTACGCAAGAGCGAAAGGCAGGCTCAGGGCAAACCGCAGATAGACTATCGCATCGAAGACTAAATGATTATGAGGCACAGTCCGGAAAGAGAAAATCATATCAAACGTTCAGGCAGCTATCTGTTTCGATTGAAGACTATTCTGTTAATATATCTGCCTATTATACTCATAGTAGCCGGTTTACTCGCACCGTCGATAATTTCATCGCAAAGACTCAGCGAAATAATATCGAAATATCTGCAAAATCAAACCAAATCGAAAGTGCGAATACGGAATGCTAAATTCAGCTGGCTTAACGGGCTAAAGCTCGCAGGGGTAAAGATAGAAGATATATCGAAACAAAATATCATCAAAGCGAAGACAGTGCGAATACCGGTCAATCTCTTTGACTTTATTATGAGCGGCAGTATTGGCTATATTCGCATAGAAGGCTTGAATGTAAATATTTCGCCTGAAAATGGTAGAGTACCATTGATAATAAATCAGCAACACGGAGGCCAGCGGATTGCCCTGCCAGTAAAAAGGATACAAATAGCCGGCTGTAATGTGTCAGTAGATTTTAAGGACAAGAGTAAAACGACCTTTAGCTTTCCTTGGCTTGAGATTGTCAACAATATTTCCAAACAGAATATCCAATGGTACGGACATTGCAGGGTACAGTTTACCTCTGCCACCAAAAGTAAACTCATCAGCGGTTTTGCAGGCAGTATAGCGTTGGCTGGCAATCTGAAGGTAGCGGAATCCGAAGGGCAAAAAATCTTCGCTGGAACGATAAAGATAAATTGGCGTAAACTCGCTCTTGACGCACTGCGGATCCATAGAATAAAACAATTAAATCTGAATG
>WFQY01000291.1 GCA_015486815.1 Phycisphaerae bacterium
ATGTATTATCGGTATATAGTAATATGAACTTTTAACTTTTCGGAGCAAAGAGTAGAAAATATGGGCGATATAAATCAATGGCATCGGTGGAAGGCTAATGCTCAAGAAGAATTTAATCGTTGGGCGGAAACTTATGACCAGTCGATACTGAATCGACTATTGTTTCGTCGATGTTATATGAAATTCATTGAGTTGATTTTGCGATACTATCCCGATAACAATCGACCATTACGTTTGCTCGATGTAGGCTGTGGTACCGGTACGTTTATTGCTATGCTCGCAGAGACGAAGCTCGAGGTGCATCCGTTCGGACTCGATATGGCAGAGCAGATGTGTCGGTTCGGAATGGAAAAGGCATCAGCAATAGGGCTTGCTAAGATTATTCATTTTATCAATGCTGATTCCGAGCATATGCCTTTTGATGAGTCAAGCTTTGATATAATCACCTGCTCAAATTCGTTTCATCACTATCCTCATCAGGATTTGGTTTTGCAAGAGATGTATAGAGTGTTAAAACCAAGCGGACGATTGATGATAATAGACGGATATGTTGACAATGTAATCGGATGGTTTATTTTCGACTTTTGCGTTGCTAAGGTTGAAGAATCGGTACATCACTGCAGAGCATCCGAATTAAAAAGTAAGTTAATACAAGCAAATTATGTTAATATAGATCAGGAAAAATTCGGATACTGGGTTCCTGTATTATCGACAATAGCTCAGAAGCAGGATTAAACTAATGGCACAAACTAAATTGTCGAATAAAATAGACGTTTCTAATGCGACATCGATTTTGGAGGTTGCGCGTCGTCTTGGCGGAGCATCCGATCTTGACGAACTGCTTGATATGATTGTACGTGAGACGACGACGGTGCTAAATTGCGAAAGGGCATCGTTGTTTTTATATGACCCCGACAAGAAGGTATTGTATAGTAAAATTGCAACCGGCACCGATCAAATAAGAGTTCCTATGGATTGCGGAATAGTCGGGGCGTGTGCCAAAAGCGGACAGCTGATAAATGTTCACGATGCGTATTCGGACTCACGATTTAATCTCGAAGTTGACAAGAAGCTCGGATATCATACGCGCAATATACTGTCCGCTCCTTTGATAGGTTATGATGGCAAATTGGTAGGGGTCTTGCAGGCTATCAACAAACGTGAGGGTGGATTTGAAAAAGTCGATGAATGGCTGATTGAAACACTTGGTTCTCAAGCGGCAGTTGCTCTTCAGCGTGCTCAGCTATTGGAAGAATATGCGGAAAAGCAAAGGCTTGAACACGAGCTTAATCTTGCGAGAGAAATACAACAGGGATTTCTCCCCAAATCTCAGCCCGAGGTTGTAGGCTATGATATTGCCGGATGGAATCGTCCAGCGGAGCAGACGGGTGGAGATTGTTTCGATTTCATGCAGGTAGATGACAATGGTAGCTTGACATATCTTCTTCTCGCGGATGCTTCCGGACATGGGATTGCTCCTGCACTTGTAGTCTCACAAATAAGAACGATGTTTAGGACTTTGATAGGGGTAGAGCGATCGCTCGAAAAGATACTCGGAACAATAAATAATATCCTGTGCACCGACCTTCCGGACGATAGATTCATCACCGCTTTTGCCGGCGTACTCGATCCTCAAGCTCATAAGCTTGATTATTGTAGCCCGGGCCAAGGTCCGTTGCTTCATATTCGTCCGCGTGAAAATTATGTTGAGATGCGGTCTGCTACCGTCTGTCCGCTTGGAATTGTATGCGATATGAGTTTTAGGCTTGATAGACCCATTATATTTGAACCCGGAGATGTTCTGCTTATCGTAACGGATGGATTTTTCGAATGGCGGAATCGAGAGGGTGAGCAGTTCGGGATAGAACGATTGAAAAATGTCGCATTGGTGTCGGCGGATTTGTCCGCTCGGGAAATAATAGAGAAAATTTTGTATGAAGTGGAAAAATTTACCGATGGTACTCCTCAGGAAGATGACCTGACCGCTCTGGTTGTAAAAAGAGAAAAAGATGTTGGTAGCGGATAAACAATTAAAAATGAGACTTGATTTTCCCGATAAGTGTGCTTTAAATAATGTAGATAGTAATAGGCGGTGTAGCTCAGTTGGTTAGAGCGTGGGATTCATAAACCCAAGGTCGTGAGTTCAAATCTCACCGCCGCCAATTGTTCGTTATGTGGGTAGATTTCTGTAGTTGTCTTTATTGCGTTTCTTACGCAGAAAGGAGTCTATTGTGGAGACTTATTTATATCTATCGATGATTCCCGAATCTCTCGTCGCTTCTATGCTTCCACCTTCGGAATTCGGTACATATTTAGCTGTTGGTACTCAGAAACGCACACAGGGACAGGCGATGTACTTTGAGATAGATAAAAGTTGCCAGTGCGACTATTTTGACCTGTCAGCTATTGAAAAACGATGTGTACCCCACCCCGACGGTAGGCCTAAACATTCGGTATATTTGTCCATATATCGTGTACTTGAACACGTTCCGCTTGAAGCGTTGAAAAGTCTCTGGTTGATAACAAAAGACGGAAGGGCACTCGAATTGAAACCTTCCGATTCGGAGCCTGTTTCCGAAGAAAAGTATCATCTATATCAGGAAATCTGTCCGGTACATCCGCTAATTGCAAGTACTTTAGACCCGAAAGGATTTTGTGAGTTTATTACCAATCCGGAAAATCCTATCAATGTTCCTAAAATCTGTTTTGTCGAGATGGAACTCTCAGAATTAGCGGATGATCCCGTTAACGGTGGTGCAAAGAATTTACCATATAGCCATATTGACCATCTTCGCGATTGTCTCATCGAACTTAAAGAGAAAAGAGTTAAGACCGTTGATAGAACCCAACCTCAGATCTTTCCGTATCGCAGTGTGAAAACCGGATTCTTCGTAGGCAATAAAGACAAGATGCTTTATTATCCGATGCCATCTCGTGAAGAATTAGACAGAGACCATCACGATTGGTGGCGTTCGGTAAACGTGTAGCGTTAAGTTTTTACGCGGAAAGATAATATCAGCTCTTTGTTTTGCCGATAATAAGAGTACGCATGCAATATTGCAGGAGAGCAAAAAATGATGAGGTTGATTATTGTAGTTAGTTTGCTACTTTTTGTTGTCGGCTGTGAGCTTAACAATGTATCGAGTACATTAAATACAGCTGCTAATTTGCTAAATTCCGATTGTTATGTTGAAGGTGCATTGACCGCATCTCAATATGACGATCTTCCGTTTTGGAAAAAAATCTTATATAGCAAGAATAGCTGTGGTTTATATGTAAAACAAGATGCAGGTGATATTGTAAGCAGCTGGTTCTGAAAAGCCTAAAATACGAATTTATTCATTTTTAGCATCCGTAACACCATTGTTACGGATGTTTCATTTATGTAACAAGCCGGCTCGCCCTCCTCACTATTTGTTTCTGTGTAACTTCAATCGTGCCAAGATGTTACGCTATGGCATTTATTTGGCATACTCCTTGCTCTTAATTTACTTGAGAAATGATTAACATTGAAGAGCAAGGAGAGAGTTAATGAAAAGAGAAAAAAAACACGACAAAGTTCAGCAAAAGATTACCGAACTGATTGCCCAGATTCAAAACATGCCCGAGCCTACCCGTTCCAGACTTATGGAGTTGGCTCGCGAGACACAAAATCGGCACAA
>WFQY01000292.1 GCA_015486815.1 Phycisphaerae bacterium
CCTTTTGGCGTATGTATATATGAAAAATAAAACTTTTATAAATGCACATTTGATTAAACGTGGTTTATGTACGGTTGATGACGAAATCGATTTTAGCCATAAGAAGAAATTTGAAAAATTCATTGATTCTCAGAAAGTCTGTCTATGAAAACTCAGATAAAAATCACCAATGATGAAATCAAAACATTATTGGGTTCACAGCAGTTTGAATTTCCCAAATATACAACTCAAATACTTAATCTCGCTAACCAAAATGCGCAAGGTACGCGCCCCGCTGTTGTAGGACAGATGAGTGAATTGATTCAAGAATTTACAGGCAAATCAATATCAGAGTGGGAAAAGTGGTATCTGCAAAAATATCCAAATGCTATAGAGGAAGCAACCAGGAAAATATCGGAAATGGTAGATAATTTGAGAACAGCCATCGACAAAATCGATCAAAAAATGATAGAAGACTGGGTTAGAGACTTGGTAATAATTAAGACATTTATCGGGTTAAAATTTCAGGAAGCTATTCTCCGTAAGGTGGCTGCATTATTAAACACCAATTACCGGCTGTCTTCGCCAGCGGAGGAAGCTAAGGGCATAGACGGATTTATAGGCAATATTCCTGTTAGTATCAAACCGGAATCTTATAATGCTAAAAAAGGACTTAGCGAAACAATTGACTCGAAAATTATATACTACAAAAAGGTAAAAGATGGTATCAGTGTTAATATCATTGAATTAGTATCGATCAAATAATTTCCGGGAAAATTTATTATGGATTATTTTGTTATAGAAGGTGGGCGGGCGCTGCACGGGCGAGTGAAAATAAGTGGCTCGAAAAATGCTGCTCTGCCTATAATGGCAGCTTCGCTTATGTGCGATGGGCAGGTAGTGCTGCGCAATGTGCCTGACCTGAGCGATATAAGGCATATGCAGCTGATACTTCAACGATTGGGTATGCAGGTCGAGCGAACGGAGCCTGACGTACTTAAACTCAAAGTCGTCGATCAGAGCAATTGCCATGCGGAATATGACCTCGTGCGAAAAATGCGTGCGAGTGTGTGCGTGATGGGCCCGCTGCTTGCTCGGCGAGGGTTGGCGAGGGTAGCAATGCCTGGCGGATGTGCTATCGGAATCAGGCCTATCGATCTGCATCTTAAAGGGATAGAGGCATTGGGCGGAGTGGTCGAGCTGATCGAGGGTGGCGATGTACTTTGCAAAGGTAAACTTAAAGGTACCGAGATATTTTTGGGCGGTCATTTCGGTTCGAGTGTAACCGCTACCGCTAATGTGATGATGGCAGCGGTCTTTGCGGAAGGGACAACGATTATAGAGTCAGCTGCCTGCGAGCCTGAGATAGAAGACCTTGCGAATTTCCTCAATGCGATGGGTGCGAAAATCACAGGCCAAGGTAGCCCGAGGATTACTATCGAAGGGGTGGATAAACTTACGGGCGGTGAATATACCGTCATTCCCGACAGAATCGAAGCGGGCACGTTTATGGTTGCTTCCGCTATCAGCAAGGGTGAGATCATCATCGATAATTGCAAGCTTGAGCATCTGATGGCGGTTACCAAACATTTGGACGATATCGGTGTGGTGGTTGAAAAATACAACGGCGGAGCTGTCGTGCGTTCATCGGGATATCTCAAGCCGACGGATATAACAACTCAGCCATATCCGGGGTTTCCTACGGATTTGCAGGCGCAATTTATGGCTTTGCTTTCGTTGGCTGACGGGAATAGCATCATAACGGAAAAAATCTTTCCCGATAGATTTTTGCACGTAGCTGAGCTTAATCGAATGGGTGCACGTTTGCGTAAGGAAGGTCCGACGGTGGTGGTTGAAGGGGTAAAGCAACTTATTGGTGCGCCGGTGATGGCGTCCGATCTGCGAGCGAGTGCTGCGTTGGTGTTAGCCGGTTTGATTGCAAAGGGAACTACCGAAATAAATCGCGTTTATCATATCGATCGCGGATATGAACGAATAGAGGAAAAGCTAAAGCCTCTTGGTGCTAAAATTGAGAGACGGAGCAGATAAGATGGTCGAAGATGCAGATTATATTTTGGATATAGGTTCAAACCGAATAATGCCCGATTCGAAAGAGGAATCTTCTTCGAACTCGCAAGCTAAGGGTAGAAAATATATTTGTGTTCAATTCGACTGCTGTAATGTGTATAACAGGATATATAAAAATCGCCAAGGCACTGCTTACGAAGGTTACTGCCCGCGATGCGGAAAAAAAGTAAAGGTTCGGATTGGTCCTGACGGAGTAGATACCCGATTTTTTCGTGCGAGATAGACGATGAATAAATGAGCATAGATGATTTACAGGAGCAACGATGGCTAAGGATTGGGATAGCGTTGTAAAACGAAACGGACAATGTAGCAAATGTGAAAAATCATTCGAGGAGCATCAGGAATATTATGCTTGCCTGAAAGAAACACAAGAGGGATTTGAGCGATACGAGTATTGTCCCGATTGTTGGGACGATAAATTTCGCGAAGAAAGTTTTAGCTTCTGGAAGGCACGCGTGCCTGGTAGGGAAGAGAAGAAAAAGCTTTTGGTTGACAACGAGATACTCATAGAATTTTTCAAAAGATTAACAGAATCCGATGATGAATCCAAACAGGGGTTTATCTTTGTCCTTGCATTGATTTTGATGCGTAAGAGGATACTGAAATATCTCAATACGAAAACAACCGACGACGGAAAAGAGATATGGATAATGAAACTGTCGAAAGAGGACAAGGAATATCACATAGTGAATCCGCATTTGGATGATCAGCAGATAGAGCAGATTCGAGAGGGACTCGGAAACATATTGGCGGGCGATTGATGCGAAGGATAGTTACGTTATTTGTGATTGCGAGTACATTGGCTGCTGGCGGCTGTAATAGTGTCAGACATAACAAGCCCGCAAAAAAATATTCGATAACCGAGTTAATCAATATCGTAAACGATAATATTTCCAAAATTCATCGGATTCGTTGCAAGGGGGGTAGCATTTCGATAAAACTTCCGCCCGATCAGCAGCATCGACGGGTCGATCTTAGCGGAGTGGTTATGTTGTTCGAGCCGACCAGAAAATTTTATCTCTCCGCCAATCTGCTTGGTCAGCCCAAACTTTACATCGGTTCGAACAACGAAAAATACTGGATAGGCATATTAGAGGGGAAAAGCAGGCTTAATTGGGGATATTGGAAAAACGCAGACCGAAAATGCAATCCCGCAAGGACGGGTCCGCAGAAGCTACTGGAGGCACTCGGGCTGGTCAAGCTCAGAGATATGAAATATCTCGGGCCTTTCTTGCAAGTAAGGGAAAATGCGAACGTGCTGATGTATGGCCAGGTTGCTGACAGTGGCGAATGGTATTTCGCAAAAGAGGTATATATAACCAGATATGAGCCGATAGTCGTTACGAAAATTGTTTACCTTACTGCCTCGGGCGAGAGGGAACTGATAATAGATTTGTCCGATTATTATAAGCTGCCTTCGGGCGGATATATTCCACGCAGAATAGGATTATATTGGCCTATGCGTGATAGTTTTATGAAGATTAAATTTGACAAGATAACCTCTCCCGGTTATCTTCCGGAGTCAGCTTTTGGCTTTCCCGATACGGAAGGTTATGAAATTGTCGAGCAGATAGACAAAGATTGCAAATAGGAGTATATGTTTTATGAAATTTCCCGGAATAGTGGCGCATCGAGGCGTGAGTAGTTTGTATCCGGAGAACAGTTTGATTGCGTTTGAAAAAGCTGTCGAGCTAAAGGCGGACGGTATCGAATGTGATGTGCGAATGACTTCCGACGGACGAGTCGTGGTGATGCACGATGCGACAATCGACAGGACGACAACCGGGGTGGGTTATGTCTGTATGATGACGCTTGAGGAGATACGTAAGTTTCACCTGAAAGATGCGAGCGGAAAGGTTTGGGACGATCAGGCAATTCCGACATTTGACGAATTATTGGATCTGATAAAATCGAACAATCTTTTGATGCGTATCGAGATGAAG
This sequence comes from Phycisphaerae bacterium, assembly GCA_015486815.1. GTDB lineage: Bacteria > Planctomycetota > Phycisphaerae > JAAYCJ01 > JAAYCJ01 > S014-18. The sequence continues at coordinate 4,011 of WFQY01000292.1, forward strand.
GAGGTAGGTCTGGAAAAGCAGGTAGTGGAAAAGCTAAAGTCAGCGGGCTTGGCGGAACGGGCAACGCTTACCTCATTTTTGCCGATGGCTATCAAGACAGTCAAATCTGTTGACCGTTCGATGAAGACCGCTTTGATTACCGAGCGATTTGCTCAAGCGGAGTATGAGCATATTCGACCCGACATCGATGCGGTTGACTTTTGTTTCGGGCCTGCCCTTGATCGGCAGATGTATGACCGCGCCAGAGATGATGGTTTGATACTCGATTTGTGGACGATAGATGATGTTGAAACTTTTCGAAAAGCGCTCGAATGGGAGCCTGACTTTGTAACGACAAACTATCCCCAAATAATGCTCGAGCAAAAGGGAAAATAGCAGCCGGAAAGATAATAATAGTTTTGGGAAAATCAGACACACAAGACGTAAGCATCTGCCTTTTCGCTCGCTTGATGCTTAATTATCTCTTATCCCTCCAATTCCGCAAAGAGCATATCAATCAACTCGCGGATTTTCCGCTCCGCTTTGTCTAATGCTATCGTTTGAGCATCTTTCTCTCTGCGCAGCTTTATCTCGACATTACCGTCAGCAAGCCCCTTCGGACCTATCGTAATGCGAATGGGAATGCCAAGCAAATCCGCATCCTTAAATTTTACGCCAGGCCGAAGATCGCGATCGTCGTAAAGCACCTCTACGCCCGCTGACGATAATTTTGCGTAAAGCTCATCAGCTGCCTTCGAGACCTGCTCGTTAGAGACATTCAACCCTAATATTATTACCTGATACGGCGCAATGGAAATAGGCCAAATTATTCCAGCCTGATCGTGCGATCTCTCTATTGCACTTGCGAGTATCCGGTTTACACCAATCCCGTAACAGCCCATAATCATATCGTGGCTTTTCCCGTCAGCGTCCAAAAACTTCGCACCCAGTGCCGACGAATATTTCGTGCCAAGCTTGAATACATGGCCGACCTCGATCGCTCGTTGAAATTTCAGCGGTTTACCACAATGCGGACAAGGGTCAGCTTCTATAACATTACGAATATCCGCAACAACCTTATCATCAACCGAAAAATCCCTGCCCGGCACAACTCCTGTAAAGTGGTAATCGGTTTTATTAGCTCCGGTAACACCATCGGTAATATTTAGCACATCATAATCAATAATTACCTTCTCTGCCTGCAAACCCACCGGACCTGCAAATCCGACATCCGCACCGGTAAGTTTACGTATCGTCTCATCGTCCGCCAATTCAATGCCTTCAACACCCCCAGCAGCCTTCGCCAATTTCGATTCGTTTACATCGCAATCGCCGCGCACAAGGGCAACTATTACCTGCTCACCAGCTCGATAG